>DAIMCZ010000045.1:0-7357 GCA_036726125.1 Candidatus Nanopelagicaceae bacterium | reverse complement strand
GATTTCAACTGGGATAACCCAGTCGTCCGCGAGCACTTTGAAGAGGTCCTGCACTTCTGGCTCAAGCTCGGCGTTGATGGTTTCCGTATCGACGTAGCCCACGGCATGATCAAGGAAC
Source organism: Candidatus Nanopelagicaceae bacterium (assembly GCA_036726125.1). GTDB lineage: Bacteria > Actinomycetota > Actinomycetes > Nanopelagicales > Nanopelagicaceae > PALSA-747. The sequence goes on along the minus strand of DAIMCZ010000045.1, from coordinate 7,239 downwards.
CTGGTCTGCCAGATGAGCTCAAGGGCGCTGATCTCTTGACCGCGCAAAAGTCCCCTTACTTTGATCAAGAGGGTGTGCACGAGATCTACCGTTCATGGCGCAAAATCTTTGACTCTTATCCTGGAAACCGAATGGGTGTCGCTGAAGCATGGGTTTCGAAAGAGTCCTTACCTAAGTACATCCGTCCCGACGAACTCGCCAACTCTTTTAACTTCCACTTCTTAGATTCCAAGTGGGATGTCAAAGAGCTCAAGACAAACATTAAAGAGTCCTTCGAGTTGTTGACGACCACTGGTGCACCTGCATCATGGGTCCTAGAAAATCACGATGTCACTCGCTCAGTAAATCGTTTTGATCTTGGTCTTCGTGGTGGGGGAGTAGATACTCCTGCAAAGCGTTTCGGTGATATCGCAAAGTTTGATATCAAGCGTGGAACAAAGCGCGCTCGCGCTGCAGCGCTCTTGATGCTTGCTCTCCCAGGTGGCGCGTACATTTTCCAAGGCGAAGAGTTGGCCCTTCCAGAAGCAACTGGGATTCCTAAGGATCGTTTAACCGATCCACGTTGGAAGCTCAGTGGTTATACGGATCCCGGTCGCGATGGCTGCCGCGTTCCAATTCCATGGAAGGCTGAAGTAGCTGGTTCATATGGCTTTTCGAGCAATCCAAAGTTGGGTGATCAAGATTCTTGGCTGCCTCAACCTAAGCACTGGGGCACGCTCTCGGTCGAACTGCAGGAGAAGGATCCCGAGTCGACACTCAACTTGTATCGCCAAGCGCTCGCTGTCCGCCACGCTGAACCCGGCCTCGGCGATGGCACGATGGAGTGGATCGAAGCAGGTCCAGATGTACTCGCATTTAAGCGCCCCGGTGGATTTGCTTGCTACGTAAACTTTGGTAAGGCAATCACCGTTCCCGCTGGTGAAGTTTTAGTTGCATCAAATCCCATCCAGAGTGATGTTCTCGAAACCGATACTGCGATCTGGTTGCGCACCAACTAATTCATGAGCGAGCGCAATATCTACGAAGCCCTCGGAGGCCATCAGGTCTTCGAGAATTTGGTCTCGCATTTTTATGCGCTCGTCACCGTCGATCCGATCTTGCGTCCGATGTATCCCGACACTGGTCTTGGTGAAGCTGCCGAAAGGCTGATGCTCTTCTTAGAGCAGTATTGGGGAGGACCCACGACCTACCAAGAGACTCGGGGACACCCGCGCCTTCGGATGCGTCATGCCGGTTTTCATATCGGGCAGAAGGAGCATGACGCTTGGCTGCGCTGTATGAAACCAGCTGTCGATGAGATGGATGTCGAGCCCGAGCTGAAGGCTCAGGTTTGGAGTTACATGGAGTTTGCGGCCGCCTCATTGGTGAATCAACCCGATTAAGGCGAACTCTCGCCAAATTGTCACCGAGAGTTCATACGCGCAGCGCAAAATAGGCGCGCAATTACCTGCATTTTGGGGTGATGTAGGGCAAGATTTCCCTAACGGCGCGAGCCACGCGCTGCTTTCTAGGGAGCAAGTTCAGTGCCACAAACTTTGGTTCTGAACGCCACCTACGAGCCACTAGGTGTCGTTACAGAAAGACGGGCGTTACTTCTCGTCTTAAATCAGCGCGCTATCGCCGTGGAGAACTCTGAAACAATCCTGCATTACTCCGGTGGTGAAGTTGTCCTACCTGCTGTGATCAGACTCCATAAATTTGTCCGCATTCCTTATCGTCACGCCGTCCCACTTTCGCGCCGAGCAATCTTTGCTCGCGATGGGGGCAAATGCGTGTACTGCTCCGCCCCAGCGACCTCTATCGACCATGTGCAACCACGTAGTCGTGGTGGGGCACATGCTTGGGAGAACGTGGTTTCCGCATGTCACAAGTGCAACCATCAGAAAGCTGACCGTACCCTCAAAGAGATTGGCTGGCGACTGCGCCACGTTCCCCGCGAACCTGTGGGAGCTGCGTGGCGAATCCTTGGAACTGGTCGCCCAGATGTGCGCTGGCTCTCATATCTGCAGCCTTACGGCGTAGAGCAGATGCAATCTTCGGCAGCCTCGGCGTAATTTTATTCACGGACGTCTAATACACTTTCGCCCATGATCGTCCACCTACTTCATCACGTTGCAATGTCGACCCAGGAGCCAGGGGCCGATCCAGGTTCAGGTCTCAAGTGGTACCAGACCTTCTTGCTCTACTTCGTTGCGCCAGTTGGACTCTTCCTTGGAATCACGGCCGTCGTGCTCTTGGCCACTCGTCCAAAGAAGAGCTAATCCAACTCCTTCTTACTTTTAGTTAGCGCTGTCGCGGTTTTGAATTCGCAGCGTACGAGCTAACGAATCTCTTCCCTCAGATACCAATCTACGGAGCACTACGGGTGCATCCTTGCCGGCTCCATTGAGCCACGCATCGGACTTATCCAAAGTCTCTTGCGAGACGATAAAGCGTGGATAGAGCATCTGCACTTTGGTGCTGGCCTCTTCATACGAAGTGCTATTCCAAAGATCGAGGAGTGCTTCGAAGTATGGATCGACATACTCCTTAAGAAGCTCAACCTGACGTGGCTGCATGAACCCGCGTGCTAAGTAGAGTCTCTTGGAGTTTGAGAGCTCACCGGTGGTTAGAGCCTTCCATGTCTCGGCTTTGATGCCAGCATCTGGAAGTGTGGCGATAGCCTCGGTATGGCTCAACTCTCCGGTCACGCTTGGGTCGCTTGCCAAAATTGCGTCGAGTTCGGCACGAGTGATCGCACCTCTCTTGGCGAGTTCGATCGCGAAGAACCAGCGCAAGTCACGGTCGACCGTGAGTCCGGCAAGGCCACCGTCAAGCATTGATTTCAGGAAGGTGATCTGATCAGGCGTTGTTGCGATACCAGCAAAGATTCGCGCGTATTGCAGTTGTACGTCGCTACTCGCTTCAGCGGCGATCACGAGCTCTTGCACCGCGGCAGCTGAGCTACTTTGAAGTGCAGCACGACGAGCTGGATCTGAGCTGACTTCGACAAGTCCAACGAGGTCTTGACCGAGTCCACCAGAAACGCTGATCAGAGGCTCGCTTTTTAAGCCTTGCAACAAGAGATCGGCGAAGTCGTGGCTAGCAAATTCGGAGTCGCGCCACATATCCCAAATGGCAATCCAGGCTGAAACTCGAGCAACCGGATCCTTAATGTTTACCAAGTTGGTTTGTAGGGTTTCAATCGAGCGAGCGTCGAAGCGAATCTTGGCGTAGGTCAGATCTTCATCGTTGATAGCAAGGAAGTCGGCGACCTTCTCGTTGAACAAGGCGGGGACTTCAGTGAACTCTCCCGTGACATCGATCTCAGAACGCTTGCGTACAACGAGTTGGCCATCGACCAAGTCATAGAGTGCGACGATCAGACGGTGCGGACGAAGTTCTGTAGAACCAGCGGGAACGGCCGGCGCTTCTTGCTTGATGAGCACCTTGGTATAGACGCCGTCGGACTCTTCAACAATGGGACGCAGAGTGTTGATACCCGCGGTCTTTAGCCAGGTAGCGCTCCAGGCATCGAGATCGCGACCGCTCGCGACACCGAGTTCGTGCAAAAGATCTGAGAGCTTGGTATTAGACCAAGCGAACTTTGCAAAGTATGCGCGCAGACCCTTGATGAAATTCTCGCGACCGATGTAAGCGCAGAGTTGATGGAGGACCGATGCACCCTTTGCATAGGAGATTCCGTCGAAGTTGGCATTTACTGATTCGATATCAGGCATATCCACGGCGATTGGGTGGGTCGAAACAAGTTGATCTTGTCTAAAGGCCCAGCTCTTTCGATCGACAATAAAGCTGGTCCAGCTATCGGTGAAACGAGTTGCTTCTCCCATTGCGAGGTACGAGATCCACTCCGCGAAAGACTCGTTGAGCCACAGGTCGTCCCACCAAGACATCGTGACGTAGTCACCGAACCACATGTGGGCCATCTCGTGGAGGATGACGTTGGCGCGACGCTCGCGTGCACGCTCAGTTACGCGACTGCGAAAAACGAGAAGCTCTTCGCGGAAGGTAACGACGCCAGCGTTCTCCATTGCGCCGGCGTTGAAGTCCAGAACCGCAACTTGATCGTACTTTTCAAATTGGTATGCCAGGCCGAAGGTCTTTTCAAAGTACGAGAAGCCCTGCTTGGTGAGTTCAAAGATCTCTTCAGGATCCAAACTTTCGGCGAGAGATTTGCGGCAATAAATACCCAGTGGAACGGTCTTCTCGCCGACGTACTCGTCGTGGACGTGGCTGTATGGACCAGCGACCAAAGTTGCGAGGTAGGTTGGAATGCGTGGGGTAGTGCCGAACTCCCAGAACTTTGCATCCCCGTCAGCGCGAGTGCTCTTTACTGGGCTGTTGGAGATTGCCTCCCAGTGGCTTGGTGTTAGAGCCGAGAGAGTAAATGTGGCTTTGAGATCGGGTTGATCGAAACAGGCAAACATGTTGCGGATGTGTGCGGTCTCGCCCTGGGAGTAAAGATAGATCTCGTTATCTACTGGGTCGACAGATTTCTGCAGCCCTTCACCAGTTTTCGAGTATGCAACTTCTGCCTCAATCACCAATTCATTTTCTTCTGCAAGATTTTCAAGGTAGATGGTTTCTCCGTCATAGCCACTGAGTTGAACGGGAGCGCCGTTGAGAGTCGCAGAGATGATCCGGCGTGCCACCGCATCAATGAAGGTGTCATAACCCGGCTTGTTGCAACCGAACTTAACAGTCGTCTTTGCAAAGAACGTTTCACCAGCTTCGGTGACATCTAAGAAGACTTCATAGCTATCGATATCTAGGTGGGAGGAGCGCTCGAGGGCTTCGGATCGTGAAATGTTGATACCAGGCATTTTTCTCTTTCAGACTCGGTATTGAATAGGCTGACGCTCTTATTTGGGATCAGATTGTCAAGGAATGAGGCTACAAGATGATTGAGCGTCCTGATAATCGTAGTTATAAGTTGCGTGGGGATCGGCAGACCCTGGCTCAAGAGAACGCTTATAAGCGCTCCTGGGAGAAGTTTGGGTTGGATTTAGCGGGCACGATTGATCCCGTAGCGCTCTTTCCGGGTTGTAGCTCCTATGTCATGGAGATTGGAACTGGCATGGGTGAGGGGACCGCTCTCATAGCCGAGAAATTCCCAGAAAATGGATTCATCGGGGTTGAAGTTCATCGTCCCGGAGTCGGAGCCCTGCTCGGATACATCGAAAGGATGGGGCTGCAGAACCTGAGGTTGATGGAAGAGGATGCCCACATCATTCTCCGCGACCACTTTGCGGACCAGACCTTTGATGGATTCCATCTCTTCTTCCCAGATCCATGGCCAAAACGCCGCCACTACAAGAGGCGCATTGTGCAACCAGAGTTCCTCGATCTAATTCATTCAAAGTTAAAGGCAGGCGGCTTTATCCATATCGCTACTGATTGGGTTCCTTATGCAGAGTGGATCGAAGAGATCTTTACTCAGAGCCCACTTTTCACTGGGGGAGTTATCGAGCGACCAGAGTGGCGACCACTTACGAAATTTGAAGGACAAGGAATTCGAAAAGGTCACACGGTGACTGACTTAAAATATTTTAAGAACTCTTAGAGGCTTCCGCTCTCTTCATACTTTTCGATAAGAGCGATGCGCCGTACATGGCGCGGATCGTGGGTAAAGGGAGTTGCAAGGAATAGATCTACAAGTGCGAGGGCTTCCTCTTCGGTATGCATTCGTCCACCAATGGCGATGACGTTGGCATCGTTATGTTCGCGAGCGGCGATGGCAGTTGCTTCATTCCAAACCAGGGCGGCACGAATACCTAAGACTTTGTTTGCCGCAATTTGTTCGCCGTTTCCGGATCCACCGAGAACGATTCCCAGAGATTCTGGATCAGCAGCTGTCGCCTCGGCCGCAGGAATGCAGAAGACCGGATAGTCGTCTAGAGGATCGAGAGTGTGTGGCCCATGGTCCACAACATCGTGACCCTGAGCCGTGAGGTGAGCGATAATCCGGCTTTTGAAATCTAGTCCCGCATGATCGCTGCCGATGTGAATTCTCATGCAGGTATCTTCTCAAAGAAAAGGGGACCCCCGCCATCGTTGGCGAGGGTCCCGCATTTTATTTCGGGGAATTACTGGTTAATTGCTTGGTGTAGTTGATGTACTCCCAAGTGGGGCTCCAGGAGTGCCACCTACTGCTCCGCCAGGACCGTCACCAGGACCATGTCCATGTCCGCCGTGTCCAAATCCACCTGCTGGTGGAGTTGAGTTAACGATGGTGGTGATGGCGGTGTTGAGACCCGCGATCAAAGTGGTTGCCTGTGCTTGAGTGATCTGGCCAGCGGTGACGCGGGCATTGATCTCAGTGGTCTCAGCAGCGACGAGTGCGCTGATAAGAGCAGATGTCTTGGATCCTGCGATGGTTGCAAGAGACTTACCAGCGGCTAGATCACTCTGCAGTTGTGCGGCTGTGATTCCAAGAGTGCTTGTAACAACATTTAGATCTTCTTGAAGATTAAATCCGCCGGGTCCACCAGGACCACCCTTGCCACCACCGACTCCGCCACCAATCGATGGACGAGCTGCATGTGCTGCTTGCAACGCTGCAAGGATTGCGGTTGATTGGGCTTGAGTGATAGTTCCTGCAGTAACAAGCTTTGCAAGTACTGCTGCGTCGGGATCTACCTGTGTAATACTGGTTGTGGTTGCAACGTTGTGCGCGGTCTTAGGGGATGCCTCCGCGATACCAACGCTTCCCATAGAGATTGCGGCGATAAGGCCTGCAACCATTAGTGGCTTCTTTGTATTCACGTTTCTCCTTCTTTCGATTTCAGGTTCCCCTGAATTCGGTTAGTTACGAATGCCCTCACATCCGTATGAGAGGAGATAACTCCTGCACTCTTAGAAATCCGCAGAATGGGGCTGAGAGCAGCGTGGGAATAATTTTGGATAAACGGTATGAAATCAGCGGGATAGTTTCCCATCACGCTCAATAAAGAAAAAGAGTTCTCAGACTTCCAATAATTTCTCAGGTTTCTCACAATTTACCGAAGTGTCCAAACGGTGGGCGCCGAGATCCCGTTGGGGGGATAGATGAAAACTTTGGACCGGCAAATAACAATCTCGATCACGATGCTGGCAGCTACTGCAATCTCAGCAACGTACTTAGCGACTCCCACTTATGCTGAAACGCCAGCAAAGAAACTCCATACCGCAGGACGCGCAATCGCCACCTCCACCAACACAATTCGCAATGGAAAGGGTGCCCCGTCCAACTCTCTCGGC
>DAIMCZ010000044.1:0-7373 GCA_036726125.1 Candidatus Nanopelagicaceae bacterium | reverse complement strand
CATGTGGTTACGGTAGAGCCAGCATTCGCTCCAGCGCAACTCTCGCAAAGTGAGCGGTCTGCTCTTCAACTGTGATCTGATTGAGGATTCGGCCGGAGGCGAGATTCTCCATTGCCCAGACAAGGTGTGGAAGGTCGATGCGATTCATAGTGGAGCAGTAGCAGACAGTCTTATCGAGGAATACGACCTCTTTGTCGGGGTTGCTGCGTGCTAAGCGTTGGACGAGGTTGAGTTCAGTGCCGATCGCCCACTTTGATCCAGGGGCAGATGCCGCGACAGTCTTAATAATCATCTCGGTACTGCCCACAACATCTGCTGCCATGACAACCTCGTTTTGGCATTCGGGATGGACTAAAACTTGAACACCTGGCAGACGTTCGCGGACATCATGAACGTTCTGTAATGAGAAGCGACCATGTACGGAGCAATGACCCCGCCAGAGAATGACCTTGGCATCCAGCAGCTCCTGATCGGTCAGGCCACCTTGTGGCTTCCAAGGGTTCCAGACGACACAATCGCTCGCCTTGAGGCCCAGATGCAAGATCGCCGTATTTCGTCCCAGATGCTGATCTGGCAGAAAGAAGATCTTCTCGCCACGCTCGAAGGCCCAGCTCATCGCTCTTTGCGCGTTGGATGAGGTGCAGACCGCGCCCGCATTTGCGCCGGTAAAACTCTTGATGGCGGCCGTTGAATTCATATAAGTAATGGGAATGGTTCGACCAGCGATGCCGATTTTCTGGAAATGGGCCCACGCCGCATCGACCTGAGCAGCTCCAGCCATATCTGCCATCGAGCATCCGGCCGCTAAGTCGGGAAGGATCACCTTTTGGCTGGAGGAGGTGAGGATGTCCGCGGATTCCGCCATGAAGTGGACTCCGCAGAAGATCACCAGTTCAGCCTCGGGGTTGCTGGCCGCCGCCTGCGCCAACTTGAAGGAGTCGCCAGTGATATCGGCGAAATCAATGACCTCATCGCGTTGATAGTGGTGACCCAAGATCATTGCCCTCGAGCCCAGAGCCTCTCGAGCCTTCTTTGCTCTCTCGACAAGTGCCGGATCGCTGGCGGCAGGGAGTTCGCCTTCGCAGGAAACACCGCGTTCACTCTGCAGATCGCTCTCGCGTCCCAGAAGGAGCAACTCCGACAAGTTTCCAAAGGCCATACGGGGATTTTAGAGGTATTATTCCGCGCATGAGCACTGAAACCGTCACAGATGTAAGCATCCAGACCGCAGCCGGCATTCTCCTCACCGAGGTAGCAGCCACCAAAGTTGCAGCACTTCTCGCCCAAGAGGGTCGCGATGACCTCTCTCTCCGCGTAGCAGTACAACCTGGCGGTTGCTCGGGCCTGCGTTACCAGCTCTACTTCGACGATCGCGCTCTCGATGGCGATACCGTCTCAGAGTTTGGCTCAGTAAAGGTTGTCACCGACAAGATGAGCACTCCTTACTTGATGGGCGCTTCTATCGATTTCGTAGACACAATCGAGAAGCAGGGTTTCACCATCGATAACCCCAACGCTCAGGGCTCTTGCGCCTGCGGCGACTCCTTTAACTAACTGAATCTCGCTCTATGAAAGTTGCCGTCGCGGGCTCAGTTGGTCGCGACCACTTAATGACCTTTCCGGGAAAGTTCACTGACTCTCTCGTTGAAGGATCGCTGGCGAAAGTTTCACTCTCCTTCCTGGTCGACAATCTCGATATCCATCGTGGTGGGTGCGCTGCAAATATCGCCTTCGGCATGGGCGCGCTCGGACTCAATCCACTTTTAGTTGCGGCAGTTGGTAAGGATTGGGCGGATTACAACGATTGGTTGATTCGTCACGGAGTAAATACCGAACACGTACGTATCTCTAAGGATTTGTACACCGCCACTTTTATCGTCACCACTGATGAAGAGCTCAATCAAATCGCCTCCTTCTTTCCCGGGGCTATGTCTGAAGCACGCGAGCTCGACATCGAAGTGATCGCTGAACGCGAAGGAGGCATCGACCTCTTTCTCATCGGACCCGATGATCCAGAAGCGATGATTCGTCATTCACATTCCGCACGTCGCCTCGGCATTCCGATGGCAGCAGATCCCTCCCAACAGTTGGCCCGTATGGACGGTGATTCTGTTAAGGAATTGGTTGTAGGAGCTAAGTATTTATTTCTCAACGAATATGAGCTTGCTTTGATGTTGCAGAAGACCGGTTGGTCGGATGCCGAACTCTTTGATCAGGTGCAGGTACGAGTCGTCACTCTTGGCTCAAAAGGTGCGCGGATTGAGGAGCATGGCAAACCCACAATTACGGTCGGCGCTCCAGCAGAGCTAGCGAAGATTGATCCAACCGGTGTTGGAGATTCATTCCGTTCAGGTTTCCTTGCGGGCTTGTCTTGGGGATTAAGTCACGAGCGCTGCGCGCAGTTGGGTTCAATGATTGCAACATTCTGCTTAGAGACAAAGGGGACTCAGGAGTACCTCTTTGATCGCGAGCAGTTTATGCGCCGGTTTGAAGAGGCATATGGGGCAGTTGCTGCTAACGAGGTTGCCCACCATATCAACCCCCGCATGGGTTTATAGCCGCTTCACCAAATATTTATCTGTAGCAATCACTTCGTAAGAGTTTCCCGTCATCCGTGCCCACGCATTCAAATCGGGAAGCGTCGCAGGATCATCACTCAACAAGATCACCTCTTCGCTCTCTTTAAGAGCGGTAGCCAATTTAATTATTGGAAGCGGACAGCGCATCCCTCGACAATCAAGTTCCATTTAAGCGCGCATCTCCGCGATAAGAACTTTTAAGGTCTTGAGGAACTCAATGACATCCTCGCGTTTAACGCCATTGTGCAGAGTCATTCGAATATTTCCATGAGTCAATAAACCCATCGCGGCCAGGACATGGCTGGGCTCCATATTTGCAGAGTTGCAGGCCGAACCAGAATCCACTGCAAAACCGCGCCGATCTAATTCGTTCACCAAAATTTCGGCGTCAATATATAAAAATGAGAAGGAGAGCTGTTGGGGAAGTGTCGTATCTATTCCTCCGGCGATATCAACATCACCAATTTCATGGTGGAGGAAATGGCGTATCTCTTGATTCAATTCTCGAATTTCGGAGCGACGCTCGTTGAAGTCAGCAACAAATGCATCGAGAGCGATCGCGCTAGCGATAGTGAGAGGCACCGAAAAGTCTGAGCTGCTTACTCGCTGGTCAAAGTGGGGAAGTGGATTGCGCCAGATTGCTCTATCGGCGATGGCGAAAATCCCGACCCCGGCTGGACCTTGCCAGGCGCGAGAGTTCCAGAGAGCGGTGCTCCATCGATCGGGAAGCGAGAGGAGCGCTCCGGAAGCAGTGGCATCCACAAATATGCGCCCTGCGAAAGCATCTGGAGGGTTCGCGATAGTTCCGGTTTCGGCGTTGGCAGCCTGCCATGCCAGCACATCCCCGATTTCGCCAACCGGGCTCTGCGCGGCCCCTGAAGAGTCAACCTCCAGTTTTTCAGCCGAGACTCCCTCTGCGATGGCGAAGACCTCAGACCGGGAGATAGCGGGATAAAAGAGCCTCGAACCCTCGCGGAGGAGCCCTGAAATCCCCAAGTGATACCCGATGGCGGGGTCAGAGAGGATCTCCACCTGATCACGCCGGATTCCTAGATGCCCGGCGATGCTCTCTTTAGCCTCATTGAGAAGGATCGCGGCCTGCTGGGACTCGGTATGGCGCTTATCAGGGTTGGCCCAACCTCGATTGAATGCTTCCGTTAAAAAGGCGCTGGCGGCGGGATGGAGCGGCGTTTCGCTCTGGAAGTTGCCTGTGACTGAACCCACCCCAAGAACGCTACCCGCTGTTCACACGCTAGGCGAGTGGGATGGTTATCCTTCTCCCATGCGTCGTACCCGCCGAATTATCGGACTTTTAGTAATTTCGACGAGCACTTTGCTGCTCACCTCCTGCTCCAACCAGAGTATCTCTGGCCTGGGATTCACCAAGGGTGCCTCGAGTGTCAATGACACCTCGGGCTCGCTCTGGTACTGGGCATGGGTAACTGCTGCAGTCGTAGGTATCTTCACCTTCCTTCTGTTGATGTGGCCGGTCTTCTTCCACCGCAAGAAGAATGAAGAGTTCCCTAAGCAGGTGCGCTACAACGTCCCAGTTGAAATTGCTTACACCCTTATTCCCTTCATCATCGTTGCGGTCCTCTTCGGGTACACCGCTCGCGATGAATCTCGCATCACCAAGGTAGATACGCCTGCCACCGCGCCACATAACATTCACGTGAACGCGATCCAGTGGTCATGGCAGTTCACTTACAACGATATTCCTTCAGCTCCAACTGTGACCGGAACTCCAGCACAACGTCCGGAGCTCGTACTTCCACTCGGCCAGAAGGTTCTCTTCACAATCGACTCAAACGATGTTGACCATGGCTTCTGGATTCCAGCCTTCATGATCCAAATCCAGGCTCTTCCGCACGTTACTAACCACTTGGAGTTTGCTGCCGAGAAGCTCGGAACCTTCCCTGGCCGATGCAATATTCTCTGCGGTCGCAATCACTCCCAGATGCTCTTTACAGTCAAGGTTGTTACACCTGAGCAATACAACGCGTACATCAACTCTCTGAAGGTGGCATAACGATGACAACATTTGCAGAACCAACGACATCGGCTTCCAGTTACGCACCCGCTCCGAAGGGACAGTCCAAGGGACGCCTCTTCGTAAAGTGGATCACCTCAACTGATCACAAGACGATCGGCTATCTCTACCTGATCACTTCTTTTGCTTGGTTCATCATCGCGGGAATCTTGGCGCTCTTGTTGCGTGCTGAGTTGGCTCGCCCAGGACTGCAATTCCTGAGCACAGAGCAGTACAACCAGATCTTCACGATGCACGGCACCGTCATGCTCTTGATGTTTGCGACTCCACTCTTCGTTGGCTTCGCTAACGTCATCATGCCGCTGCAAATTGGAGCGGCCGACGTGGCTTTCCCACGTTTGAATATGCTCTCCTACTGGCTCTACCTCTTCGGTGGCCTTATGGCATTCGGCGGATTCTTAAGCCCAGGTGGCGCAGCATCCTTCGGTTGGACCGCTTACGCACCTTTGGCTAACTCCCAATATTCCCCTGGTATCGGTGGCGATCTCTGGGTGATCGGTCTTGCGATCTCTGGTCTTGGAACTATTCTCGGTGGAGTTAACTTCGTAACCACAATCTTCACGATGCGTGCACCAGGAATGACGATGTTCCGCATGTCGATCTTCTCGTGGAACGTTCTCCTTACTTCGATCTTGGTCTTGCTCGCCTTCCCACCTCTTGCAGCTGCGCTGCTCGGGCTGGAGAGTGATCGACTCTTTGGTTCGCATATCTTTGATTCGGCTAACGGGGGAGCGATGCTCTGGCAGCATCTCTTCTGGTTCTTTGGACACCCTGAGGTGTACATCCTTGCGCTCCCGTTCTTCGGAATCGCCTCTGAGATTCTTCCGGTCTTTAGCCGCAAGCCAATCTTTGGTTACAAGGGCTTGATCGCGGCAACGATCGGTATCGCGGCTCTCTCTGTTTCAGTGTGGGCGCACCATATGTACGCCAGCGGACAAGTTCTGCTGCCCTTCTTCTCCTTCATGACTTTCTTGATTGGTGTTCCAACCGGTGTGAAGTTCTTCAACTGGATCGGAACAATGTGGGGCGGTTCTCTCACATTTGAAACCCCAATGCTCTTCATCATGGGATTCCTCGTGACATTCCTCTTCGGAGGATTGACTGGAATTATTCTGGCTAGCCCACCGTTGGACTTCGCAGTTTCGGCCTCTTACTTCGTGGTTGCGCACTTCCACTACGTTCTTTTTGGAACTGTGGTCTTCGCGATGTTCGGCGGCTTCTACTTCTGGTGGCCAAAGATGACTGGCCATATGCTCAACGAGCGCCTTGGCAAGATCCATTTCTGGACCTTGTTCTTCGGCTTCCACCTCACCTTCCTTGTGCAGCACTGGCTAGGAATCAAGGGAATGCCACGCCGTTACGCCGACTATTTAGCTACTGATGGCTTTACAACCTTGAACACAGTTTCAACAATCGGATCATTCCTACTCGCGCTCTCCATGTTGCCTTTCATGATCAACGTCTGGATCAGCCGCAAGTCTCCAAAGGTGACGGTTGATGATCCTTGGGGTTACGGAGCTTCGTTGGAGTGGGCAACTTCGTGCCCTCCTCCTCGCCACAACTTCACATCGATTCCGCGGATCCGCTCCGAGCGCCCTGCTTTCGATCTGCACTACCCACATATGGCACACACGGATGGCGGTCACTAATGAAAGCCGGTTATAAACTCTTCGCCTTCTTGGCTGCCTTTTACGGAGTTCTCGCTGTCATTTACTGGGCACTTGGGGGAGAGGCGCTGGGAATCACTGCCATCGCCCTCAGCGCTGCGCTTGCTGCAACGATCGGTTTCTACTTCTTCACTAACGATAAGCGGATGGGTCTGCTCCCATCAGATAATGATGATGGAGAGATCGCTGACCTTGCTGGTGAGCTGGGATTCTTCTCGCCACACTCATGGTGGCCATTGCCGCTGGCTCTCTCAGCCTGTGCAATGGGTCTGGGACTTGTTGTCGGCTGGTGGCTGACCGTCATTGCTTTAGGAGCACTGGTTGTAAGCATCATCGGCTTCACAACCGAGTACGAGAAGCCTGGGCTTAGCGCACACCACTAAGAAGGCGCTCGCTGCTATCGCTGCGCTTTACGGCTCCGGCCATTACGGCTAGATAAGCCATGGGGGCAACTGCTACTAGCCCCAATACTGTTACTACGATTACCTCTGACATTTGCCTGCCCCCTTCTGGAAACCGATGTTCGGTTCTCTACTGGGGCTTAGATTTCACTATTTCGCTTGGGAGAACCTGCGCTACTCCTGCGCCATACCTGCGGGTTTACTGATTTAATCCTGAGAGCGCCGCTAGGGCAGAGCCCTCTACGCGCATCGTCGTCCACTCATCCATCGACTTAGCCCCCAGGCCCTTGTAGAACTCAATGGCGGATGAATTCCAGTCCAGCACCCACCACTGTAAACGGTGATATCCCCGCTCGGTGCAGATGGCTGCCAGGTGACGAAGGAAAGCTTTGCCGTATCCGCGCCCCCGTGCGGACTCTCGAATGAAGAGATCCTCCAGGTAGATGCCGTGGGTACCGGTCCATGTGGAGTAATTAAGGAACCAAATCCCTAGCCCTTGGACCTCGCCTTGATCATCCTCTATGAGGTCACAGAAGACCGCTGGGTGCTCAGCAAAGAAGGCCGCAGTGATCTGCTCGACGGTTGCCTGAGCACTCTCTGGGGCCTTCTCAAATACTGCCAACTCGTAGATCAACTCTTGGATAAGAGCTGCCTCCGAAGGTCTAGCCGGACGAAT
>DAIMCZ010000043.1:0-7642 GCA_036726125.1 Candidatus Nanopelagicaceae bacterium | reverse complement strand
AGAAGGCCGCCGCTAAGAAGGCTGCTGCAAAGCCAGCTGCTAAGAAGGTTGCTGCAAAGCCACGTAAGAAGGCTGCTGCAAAGCCAGCTGCTAAGAAGGTTGCTGCAAAGCCACGTAAGAAGGCTGCTGCAAAGAAGTAAATCCACATTGAAAAACCCCGCCACTTTTAGTGGCGGGGTTTTTTATTTCCCAATTTTCTAAGGGGCTACTCCCCGCAATTCTCTCCAAATTGCTCACGCATCTTGGCACTCACTCTCTCGAAGATTCGTGCCAGGTCTTCTTGATCCTTAGCAGTCAGGTGATCAATGAATCGGGTGCGGATACTCGAGACGTGATCGGGAGCTGCCTTTACGATCGCCTTCCACCCCTTCTCGGTCATGATCGCAAATTGACCGCGCTTATCAAGCGCGCAGGCCTCGCGTCGGACCCATCCAGCCTTCTCCATAACCTTCATGCGATGCGAAAGGCGAGACTTAGAGATCATGGCACTCTCAGCGAGCTCACTCATCCGGATCTGACGATCTGGCGCTTCACTCAGGTGCACGAGGATCTCATAATCAGACATGGATAGCTCATGAGGAGCAAGGTCGACCTCCATGGCATCCCAAAGACGGCGCGAGGCGACGATATAAGAACGCCAAGCCTTCAACTCCTTGGGTGAGAGCCACTTCGGCTCTATCTTTTTGGTGGTCATGGGTAAATCCTACTTTGTTATTGATTTACTTGAAAGTTGAATTACTTTCGACACGAAGGCCTTGCGCGGGTCTAATAGGCTTACATCATGACCTCTCAGAATGAACTCACCAGCGGAATCCTGCACGACAATTTTGATTCCTCAGTTTCTCCCCGCTCAGATTTCTTCCGCTACGTCAATGGAACGTGGCTCAAGACATTTGAAATCCCGGGCCATTTCTCTGGTTACAGCTGTGCTCACGTTCTCTTCGAACAGAGTGAGTTGCAGGTCCGCACCATCATCGAGGATTTCTCGAACGCCAAGAGCGAACCTGGCACAAATGCGCAGAAGATCGGTGACCTCTTCCACTCCTTTATGGATGAAGAGCGCATCGAATCTCTTGGGGTAAGCCCGATCGCAGGTGATATCGCTCGGGCATTGGCGATTTCGAGTTCTGCCGAGCTCTTAGAAGCGCTCGGTGAATTTGAGGCGCGTGGACTTGGTGGTCTCTTTGGGATCGGCGTGGAGATCGATGCGCATGACGTAACACGTTATGTCATGTACATGTCTCAGGGAGGAATCAGCCTGCCGGATGAGGCTTACTACCGCGAAGAGCAGCACGCGGGAATTCGTGAGGCCTTCCTTAAGCATGTATCAAAAATGCTCACTCTCGCGGGTGTAGAGGGCGCCGAAGAGCACGCCGCTCGAGTTCTCGCACTAGAGACTCAGATCGCCGCCAATCATTTCGACCAGGTAAAGGATCGCGATGCGAGTCTGACCCTCAACGCCTTCTCCTTCTCTGGCCTCAAAGAGTTGAGTCCAGGGTTTGATTGGGAGCTCTGGATGCGGTCAGCGGAAGTCCCCCCTCGCGTTATGGAAGACTTAATCGTTCAACAGCCTTCGCATTTTGAAGGTATCTCGATGCTAATCCAAAACTTTGATCGCGACTCATGGAGCTCTTGGTTAGCCTGGCAGGTCATCTCGGGGAGCGCGCCGTACCTCTCGAAGGCCTTTGTTGAAGAGCGCTTTGATTTTTATGGACGGACCCTCTCGGGAACTCAAGAGTTGCGCGATCGCTGGAAGCGCGGAGTAGCGCTCGTGGAAGGCGCACTGGGTGAGGCGATCGGGCAGGAGTACGTCAATCGCCACTTCCCGCCTGCCGCTAAAGAGCGCATGGTAAAACTAGTTGCCAATCTCATCGAGGCCTATCGGATTGATATCGAAAAGCTCTCTTGGATGAGCGAGCAGACCCGCGAAAAGGCTCTAGAAAAGTTGAGTAAGTTCACTCCGAAAATTGGCTACCCGGACAAGTGGCGCGACTACTCAAAGCTCACCATCGTCCCCGATGATCTGATGGCGAATCTTGAGGCGACCTCTAAGTTCGCCCAGGAGTACAACTTCTCCAAAATTGGAACTCCTATCGACCGCACTGAATGGCAGATGACTCCGCAGACCGTCAACGCTTACTACCACCCTTACTACAACGAAATCGTTTTCCCCGCCGGAATCTTGCAGCCTCCATTCTTCGATCTCGACGCTGACGATGCCGTCAATTACGGGGCGATCGGAGCAGTTATTGGTCACGAGATCGGACATGGCTTTGACGATCAAGGCTCTAAGTTCGATGGGGATGGGACATTTAATAATTGGTGGTTGGATGAAGATCTAGAAAGATTTGAAGCGCTAACCAAGAAACTCATCGATCAATATGAGGTGCTACATCCGACAGACGCCCCAGATGTACACGTCAACGGAGCCCTCACAATCGGTGAGAACATCGGAGATCTAGGTGGCCTTTGCGTTGCTCTAGAGGCCTATCAACTTTCCTTAGAAGGCGCTTCTGCGCCCGTTATTGACGGCCTTACGGGTGAGCAGCGCTTCTTTATCGGGTGGGCACAAAGTTGGAATGGTAAGTACCGACCCGAAGAGGTTAGGCGTCGAATCGCCATCGATCCGCACTCCCCCGAAGAATTTCGTTGCAACCAAATCCTGAAGAATCTTCCAGAGTTCTATGAGGCCTTTGGGGTCGTCGAAGGGGATCCGCTCTGGTTGCCAGAGTCGGAGAGAGTTCGGATCTGGTAGTTACTTAGAAGCGAGGCGAGCTTCGCGGCGCAACTTCTGCTCTGCAGGATCTGGCACAGGTACAGCGCCGATCAGACGTTGCGTGTACGGATCCTTAGGGTGCTTCAAGATCTGATCGCGATCGCCAACTTCTACCAACTTGCCGTTCTGCATTACCGCGATGCGGTGGGCCAAGATATCGACAACGCCTAGATCGTGGCTGATGAAGAGGCAGGCGAACTTCAGTTGACCTTGCAACTCTTGTAGCAGCTCCAAAAAGCGCGCCTGAACCGATACATCCAAGGCCGATGTTGGTTCATCTGCAATCAAGATATCGGGAGTTAAAGCCAGTGCACGCGCGATTCCAACGCGTTGGCGCTGTCCACCAGAGAGCTCGTGGGGATAACGGTTCCGGTAGCTGCGCGGCAGTTCGACACTGGCGAGCAGATCTTCTACGCGCTTATCCAATTCCTTATCCTTCGCAATCTTCGCAAGGAAGAGCGGCTCGCCGATGCTCTCACCGATTGGCAGGCGTGGATTGAGTGAGCTCGCTGGATCTTGAAAGACGATGCCGGTGCTGCGGCGGATAGAGCGGAGATCCTTTTGGGAAGCCCCACTGATGTCTTGCCCTACAACTTCGAGTTTTCCAGACTTAATCGGAAGTAAGCCGATTGATGCACGTCCAACTGTCGTCTTGCCTGAGCCCGATTCACCAACGAGTCCGACGATCTCGCCAGGGAAAATTTCGAGAGAGAAATCTTCTACAGCTACGAAGGCAGGGATCCGTCCACGCTTTGGGTATTCGATCGTGACATTGGATAATTTCAATACTGGTTGCGCAGCCGCCTGGCTGGGCTCCAAAACGCGCATCTTGGTGCTGCCCAGTTTCGGCACTGATGCCAGAAGTTGTTGCGTGTAAGGATGTGTAGGGCGGTTAAAAATCTGGTCGGCGGTTCCGTGCTCCACGGTGTGACCACTCTGCATCACCATGATCTCATCGGCCATATCGGCTACGACGCCCATATCGTGAGTGATGAGCAGAATTCCGGAATTCAAACGGGTGCGTAGCCCACGCATCAGATCCAAGATTTCGGCCTGGACCGTTACATCGAGAGCAGTAGTCGGTTCATCTGCAATCAAGAGGGCCGGATCGCAGGCCAGAGCCTGAGCGATCATCGCGCGCTGACGCTGTCCGCCAGAAAGTTGGTGTGGGTACTTATCTACTGAGCGCTCAGGGTCCGGAATTTCGACCATCCCGATCAACTCGATGGCACGAGTCCGCGCCTCAGTTGGGCCAATATCGAAGTGATTGCGCAACGTTTCCATGATCTGGAAACCAATGGTGTAAACCGGATTCAGGGCAGTCATAGGCTCCTGAAAGATGTATGCAACTTCTTTGCCGCGATACCTCTGTAGTGTCTGAATCGGTGCACCAAGCACCTCTTCGCCCTTCACCTTGATGCTGCCTGTTACGCGAGCATTTGAGGCTAACAAGCTCATGATCGCCATGGCCACGGTGGACTTGCCGGAACCTGACTCACCCACAATTGCCAAAGTTTTACCGGCGTTTACCTCGAAATCGATATCGACTGCTGCGGGGTACCAGACGCCATCCACCCAGAACTCAACGGAGAGATCTGAAACCTTAAGTACTGGTGAGGACATTTAGCGAACCGCCTTAATTGAGTCTGTCGACAAGTGTGAAAGGATTGTTGAATGAATAACGTCGAAACTTATCGACCTCGCGCCAATCTGATCTTTGCCGGAATTGGCATCGTGCTCTGCGGACTCTTCATTTGGTCGAGTTTCTACCAGGGTGGCGTAAAGAGCGAAACCACCAGCACTCTCGTAGCGCTCTTCGTCCTGGTAAGTATTTATATCTTTGTGATTCGTCCCAAGGTGACCTTTAGCGACGAGGGGGTTGTAATTACCAATCCGCTTGAAGTGATCACCATCGGTTGGGCTGACGTCACCGCGATGGATACTCGTTGGGCGCTCTCTCTCGAGACTAAAGAATTTACTGTAAGCGCCTGGGCCGCGACTGCCTCGGGTCGCCATCGTCGCAATATCCATCACTCCGAAATTAAGGGGCTTGATGTCGACCATGGCGGCAGCATGAGAGTGGGCGACTCCCCTCACTTGGATAGTGGCGCCACTGCTTATCGAGCAAGAGTTCGCCTGAAGCGCTTTGAGAGTGCCGTGAACCAAAAGTCCCTCACGACGAGGAGACATCGTCAATTGCTGCCTCTGATCCTCGCGCTGACAGCTCTCGTGGCTGCGATTTTGATTAATCTTGTAGGACATTAATAGCTCTACTTCTTAACCGCGGTCTGACGCTCAGCAGCTCTATCTTTTCGAGAGATACGTCGGCGCTGGCGCGGATCGAAGGCATCGCGAAGTCCATCACCGATGAAGTTAACGGAGAGGGCGACAATAATGATGATCAAGCCCGGGTACCAGAAGAGCCAAGGACGAGTTGTAAAGGAGTCTTGATATTGACTAATCAAGAGTCCGAGTGAGACGTCTGGAGGAACGACGCCAAAACCAAGGTAGCTCAGGGCCGCTTCAAGAAGAATCGCACCAGACATCAGCAAAGTAACGTTGACGATGATCACGCCGATGGCGTTGGGAAGAATGTGCTTGAAGATAATGCGACGATTACTTGCGCCAGCAACCCGCGCTGCATCAACGAATTCTCTCTCTCGCAGTGTCAAGAAGTCTCCACGGACAAGCCGGGAGAGTCCACCCCATGTCACAAGGCCAAGGAAGAGAGCCAGGAAGAGCACACCTTTGCTTCCAAAGTGATAGCCCAAGACAGAACCAAGGACAATTACAGGGATCGTGATAATAAAATCAACGAGACGCATCAAAGCGGCATCTCGCGTACCGCGATAGAACCCAGCGATAGCGCCAACGACGATTCCGAGGAATCCCGCGACTAAACCAATAACAACCATTACCTCGATGGAACGCTCTGCCCCGCGCATTACTAAGGAGAAGTAGTCACGACCCAGATCGTCCTGGCCAAAGGGGTGATCCCCTAAGCCAAAGTGCTTACCTGGAATCAGGCTAAGGGTCGGGCAACCAGGAAGCTCGATGGAGCAACCTTCCGTGCGGAGAGTAGGTAGATCGGTGATCTTATATTTCCACCAGCCGCCATAACCGACTCCGAAGACTTTAAATCCCAACGCACTAAATACGAAGACGATCAGAGTGAAGAGGACAACCATTGAAATGAGCGCACCCCGGTGTCGGAAGAAGCGCTTCATCACGATCTGGCCTTGACTCAGGCCTTCGGTCTCCTTATTAAAGATATCGCTCTCGGGGTCAACCTCAACTAATTTAGACCTACGTTTAAACAAAGATGCCATTATTTTTTACCTACCACTCTGATACGAGGATCTAGGGCCGAATAGAGAAGGTCTGCCGCTAGGTTCGCGAGGATTACTAGCGAAGCGGTGAAGAGGAAGACTCCCATTAACAGGTTCAAATCCTGATTGTGCACCGCTTGATTGAAAAGAGTTCCCATACCGTGCCAAGCAAAGACATTCTCCGTGATGATCGCCCCACTCATAATCGAGGCAAAATCCACGACGAGAATTGTCGTGATAGGGATCAAAGTGTTTCGGAAAGCGTGACGCATGATCACGGTGCGCTCCGACAACCCTTTGGCGCGAGCCGTGCGAATGTAATCCTGATTCATAACCTCCAGCATCGTGCCGCGTGAATAGCGCACGTAGCCAGCCATGGTTATCAGAATCAGCGCGATTGTTGGTAGGACCAAATGCAGAACAGTGTCTAGCGAGGAGAACCAAAAGTTTCCGCTAGGTAGCAAGCTATTTGCCTCACTGATTGTTGGAATTGGTCGCTGATGGATCGCATCACTGTTGATGTAGGGCACCCACGTCTTCATTAGTTTGTCGATAATGAAGAGAATTCCAACGAAGATAGAGGTAATGATGCTGGTGCGAATCACGGGCCGACGATCGATCTTCGTAAAGTAGTAAGGCACTCCGGTGGCAATAGCTACCGTGACCATCGCCATTACGAGGATTGTAAGGAGATTTGGGAAGCGCTTGAGGAAGTACTCAACAGGAAAGTAGAGGACGAGCCCGATTGCCACGACAGTGACAGATGAGCGCAAGGCCGCCTTGTTGCCTATGCCCGTTGAAAGGTAAGTGACCGCCACAGCAAAGCCCAGACCCAAAATAAACATCATGATCGGTCCAAGACCTGGGTGAGTAAACCACTTACTGAGGCTTAGATAGGTTAGGAAGAGGGCGGTTGCGGCTGTCGCAAATCCGAATATTGAGAAGACTCGCTTGCGGCTACCGCTAATTACTGCAGCCCAGAAGAAACCAGAAACTGCTGACGCCGAGAGAATCCAAAGCGGAGCGATCTTTCCATTCACGAGGAAATTATTGAAGCTGATCGCGAGGTATTCCTTCAACAACACTGCGACCCAGAAAATAGGTAACGAGTACATCAAGAAAGCAAAGAAAGTCATCGCATAGTCAAAGCGGCTGTACTGGCGAAGCGCCGAGACGATTCCGATGCCGAGACCAAAAATTACGGCGAGGATAAATGACAAGAGGATGAGGCGAATTGTGATCGGAATTGCATTAGAGATCGCCGTGCTTACTGGATTGTGATCGCGAGTCAGACCAAGGTCGATGTGTCCGGTGAAGACTTTACCAATCCCCTTAAGCCAAATGAAGTAGCGGGCTGGAGGCGGCACATTAAGGTGCAGTTCACGAATGAGCGCGATCAACTTCTGATGGACCTGCGGGTTGGTGCTCGATCGCAGACCTTCGGTTGGATCGCCTGCATAAGCAGCCGCGTTATAGATCAGGAAACTTGATCCAAAGAGAATTACAAACATCGCCGCGATACGTCGGCTGATATAGG
>DAIMCZ010000042.1:0-7771 GCA_036726125.1 Candidatus Nanopelagicaceae bacterium | reverse complement strand
AGCGCAACGGTTGCTGTGGCTACGCCAGCGAGCAAACCTTTTTTGCTAATCGACATATATATTCCTTAAGGGGTATATCGCGGTCCAAACTCCCCATGAAGATTGACTCCCGCGGTGTGGGTTAAGTGTAAGACGCGAAGAGCCCAATGCAGAAGTGAAGGGGCTCTCAGCAAGGGCTAAAAGGGGTGAAAATCAATAACAATTTGGTAACGAAGAACCTTATAACCCGTTACTAGATATGACTCGCGAGTACCAATGGGCGGACTCTTTGAGGGTCCGTTCCTGGGAGGCATAATCTACAAAGATGATTCCAAATCGCTTCTGGTAGCCCAGGGACCACTCAAAGTTATCCATCAAAGACCACTGGAAATAGCCCCCCATATTGAGGCCCTTCTCAATGGCATCGAGGATCGCATTTAGGTGCTTCTCGAGGTAGGAGATTCGGCGCAGGTCGTTAATCACGCCATTCTGATCGGGTCCATCTGGGTAGGCAACGCCATTTTCAGTAATAAAGATTTGTGGCAGGCGCTCACCAAATTCGGAGTGCCAGCTAACCAACATTTTGGTTAAACCCTCGGGAGTGATTGGCCAACCCATATCGGTGAGCTCTCCCTGAGGGGTCGAATCGATTGCCAGGCCGAGCAAGGCCGAGTTATCAAATTGCACCGGATTGGCGGCATCACTCGGACCAACACGGGTATCGAAGTAGTAGTTGATCCCCAGCCAATCATTCTTGGTTTGGGCCAACTCCATATCTCCCGGCAAGATCGCATCAATAAATTCAGAGCCGTACTCGTCTAGCAATATCTGGGGGTACTTGCCGTAGAAGATGGCATCCATCCACCAACGATTTTGCACCGCATCGAGAATCGCAGAAGCATGTGCTTGCACAGGGTCGTTTGGATCATCGGCCGGGTAGTTAGCTTGGTTGAGAACCGGACCAATCTTCAAATCGCCGCGGACGGCGCGCATTGCATTAACTGCTGTGGCGTGTGCGAGGACGGTGTGGTGAGCAACTTTAAATGCAGTTGCTCGATCTGAAATTCCTGGAGCATGCACCCCGAGGCCATGCCCCAGCCAGGCCACGCACCATGGTTCGTTGATAGGTGCAAAATGTTTTACACGATCGCCAAAGTGTTCCGCAACAGCAGCTGCATAGCGACCAAATGCTTCGATCGTCTCGCGATTGCGCCAGCCACCCTTATCCTCCAACGCTTGAGGAAGATCCCAGTGATAGAGAGTGATGTAAGGGGTGATACCTGCCGCGATTACCGTATTGATGAGGTCGTCATAGAAAGCGAATCCGCGCTCTTCACGAACGTGATCACCATTTGGGAAGAGGCGTGACCAAGAAAGAGAGAGTCGGTATCCCTTGAGGCCCAATCCCTGCATCAAAGCGATATCGGATGGATACCGGTGATACATATCGCAAGCGGCATCTCCGCTATCTCCGTTATCTGTCTTTCCGGGAGTGTGCGAGAAGGTATCCCAAATAGATGCGCCACGACCATCTTCTTGCGCAGCTCCTTCAACTTGGTAAGCGGCAGTAGCGGCGCCCCATAAAAAACCTTCTGGGAAAGTTCTCATTACAACTCCTTCTCTTTATTGGGCTGAATTAATTCGCGGAGGCGCGCACCGCAGCAGCTACCGCTGGCACGACGCGTGGATCGAAGACGCTGGGGACAATGAAGTTTGCATTGAGTTGATCAACGCTCACGCAATCCGAAATCGCATAAGCCGCAGCAACCAACATCTTGTCGGTGATCTTGTGAATGCGACCATCTAGCAAGCCACGGAAGATTCCGGGGAAGGCCAGTACGTTGTTGATCTGGTTGGGATGGTCACTTCGACCAGTGGCAACCACTGCTGCATATTTGCGAGCGATCACGGGATCTATCTCGGGCTCAGGGTTAGCCAGAGCAAAGACGATGGAACCAGCTGCCATTGCTGCGACATCAGATTCAGTAAGTACATTCGGAGCGCTGACGCCGATAAAGATGTCGGCTCCTACCATCGCATCTGAGAGCGAACCACGAAACGCTCCTGGATTGCAGTTATCCACGAACCACTTGCGCATCACGTCGTCGTTTGGATTGTTCTCGTGTACCAGTCCATCTTTATCAAATCCGATGATGTGTTTTGCTCCGCTAGCGACTAGCAACCTTGCCACAGCTGTACCGGCGGCTCCCGCACCACTCATCACAATCTTGCAGTCGGCAAGATTCTTCTTCACAAACTTGAGCGCATTTGTCATTGCAGCAAGCACAACAATCGCCGTTCCATGTTGATCATCGTGAAAGACAGGAATGTCCAGCAGTTCGCGTAGTCGGCGTTCAACCTCAAAGCAGCGCGGGGCTGAAATATCTTCCAGATTAATTCCACCATAAACAGGAGCAATAATCTGCACGGTTCGGACAATCTCATCTACATCCTGTGTATCAAGGCAGACTGGCCAGGCATCAACATCGGCAAAGCGCTTGAAGAGCGCTGCCTTTCCCTCCATCACCGGTAGAGCGGCTGCAGGTCCAATATTTCCGAGTCCCAAAACTGCAGAGCCATCAGTCACCACCGCGACGGTGTTGCGTTTGATTGTTAAGCGACGAGCATCAGAGGGATCTGCGGCTATTGCTTGCGATATACGGGCAACACCAGGGGTATAAGCGCGTGAGAGATCATCGCGCGTCTTCAGGGGGACCTTCGAGGTAACTTCGATCTTTCCCCCGAGGTGCAATAGAAATGTACGGTCACTTACCTTGCGAACGGTTAGTTGGGGATTTTGCGAGATAGCCGCAGTGATTCTCTCGGCGTGATCGCTGTCGTGCGCATCGCACGAAACGTCGATCGTTACTCGATCAATATTTGATTCAACAACGTCGAGTGCGGTGATTGATGCGCCAGCTGCAGTGATTGCCGCCGTGATCTCGGCAACCGGTTGGGCTGAAGGGGGACCATCCACGCGGATGGTGATGGCATACCCGGGGCTAGTTGACGCCATTACACAACACCATAGAGTCGGTCTCCGGCGTCGCCGAGGCCAGGAACGATGTAGCCCTTCTCATTTAACTTCTCATCCAAGGCTGCGGTGACCAGGGTGAGGTTTGCGCTGGTACTTGCAAACTCTTTTTCAAGCGCTGCAACACCCTCTGGAGAGGAGAGGATGCAGATCATCGTGATATCTGTAGCACCGAGATCAATTAAGTAGTGGATAGCAGAGATCAAAGTTCCACCCGTTGCCAGCATCGGATCCAACACGAAGCACTCATGGTTATGTAAATCTTGTGGCAAGCGGTTGGCATAAGTCTTCGCCTGCAGAGTGTGCTCATCGCGCACCATGCCAAGGAAACCGACCTGCACAGATGGCATAAGTCGGACCATTCCTTCGAGCATGCCTAAACCAGCTCGCAAAATAGGAATGACAACTGCGTCGGGCTTAGCAAGGACTGCACCATTTGCCATTGCTACAGGAGTTTTAACGGTAATCGGAACCGTCTTTACATCTCGAGTCGCCTCGTAGGCGAGCAAGGTGACGATTTCACCGATGAGTTCGCGGAAAATCGAGGATGGCGTCGTCTCATCCCGAAGAACGGTGACTTTATGGGTAATAAGGGGATGCTCGGCAACATGAACTTTCACAAACCTGACTTTACCCGCGTAATTGAACCTTGTCGCGTGCCTAAATCGGTGGGACGATGGAGACATGACGAACCATGCGGAGTTCAACGTAGATGACTTCGGCGTGATCGCTTGGCGCGAAGACGGGGTTTGGAGAACATCGAGGCTCTCTAATACCCGCGAACTCGGTTCAATCATGGACCAACTCAAGGCCCAACAGGGCGATGCGAGATCGATAGCGCTGATTGCTATCGATGAAGAATTCTTTCTTATTGCCACCTGCATAGGTGGGGCGATGCAGATGATGTTGAGCGATGTCACCTACGCCGTCGAGTACGAGATCGCCGCAGATGTAATTGACGCGCTAGACCTTCCTTTCCCAGAAGATGATGACGATCCCCAGCCTGGTGGAGACATTGATCTTCTCTCCGATTTAGGGATCAGCGCCATGGATCTCGAAGTGATGAGCGACGATCTCGAGATGTATCCAGAGGAACAGATCACCGCCCTCGCTCATCGTCTGGGATTTGGTGAGCAATTTGATGAGCTATACGATCGTGATTGATGGCTGATTACACAGATTTAATGCGGGCGGCTTTAGAACTCGCCTCCGCCGCCTTAGCCACAGACGATGTTCCGGTTGGTGCAGTAGTAATTAATCCCGCAGGTCTCATTACGGGTCGTGGAAATAATCGTCGCGAGATAGATCACGATCCGACAGCACACGCCGAGATCATCGCCCTTCGAGAAGCTGCGATGGCAGCCGGGGATTGGCGCCTTGACGGTCACACCTTGGTGGTGACTCTGGAACCATGTGCAATGTGTGCGGGAGCGATCTCGCAATCCCGCATTAAGACACTCATCTTTGGAGCCTGGGATGAAAAGGCTGGAGCTGTTGGCTCAGTCTGGGATATATTGCGCGATCCCCGCAACCCCTACCAAGTTGAGGTCTTTTCCGGAATTTTGGAGGAAGAGTGCGGTCATCTACTCCGCGAATTTTTTAAAGAGAAGCGTTAAGGCGTATCGTCACCTCTGGTGGCGTGTCTGAGTGGCCTAAAGAGCACGTCTCGAAAGCGTGTGTTGGGTAACCAACCGTGGGTTCAAATCCCACCGCCACCGCCAACAAATCAACTCTCTGGATGGTTGATGATGATCTCGTACGAAGGATTGAGAATGACGAGATTTCCATCGGTCTCCCCAACCATTCCCTCGGCGCAGATCGTGGAGCCCACTTCAAGTCCCGTAATCTCGCGACGTCCGATGAATTGCAAAGTGATTCCACCAGTCTCATCCCAGATTTCAATATCGACATGAGGAGAAGCGCTCGCCGGTGCGGTACGAATGCTCGTGACACTTCCAGTCACGTGGGCACGATGTCTCCAACGTGCAGCAGCGATGGGATGAATATCTTCTGCGTAATGGCTTACCGTGTCAGAGGCGAGTGGCTCATCTTCTAGGCGACGCACCTGTGGACGATCGACTGGCTCAACTACATCAGTGGAGTGCTCTTCATGCTGATAGATGGGACGACCCGAAATAATCTTTTCAACGTCAAAGGGAACGATGGTTGCAACGACTCGTGGCAACTGCGAGATTGGGGCAGAAATTGCTTCAGCTGTTCTATCGTGCAAGATGCGCCCTAATAGCCCAGAGTAGGCACGACGTGGAAGTAGAAGTGTGAGTTCCACATCAGAAGATTGCGTCATACGAATTGCGTAATCAACTGCCGCATTTGCTAAGCGACGATCTGGACAATCGATAAACTCAATCGAAACATCGGCTAGAGCGGGGTTGTGCTTCCAGGCCTCTTTGATCTGTTCGGCACGCTGATCATCAATCACAAAGTGGACTGCATCCAGAGAGTGTGGATTAAGCGAGCGGGCGTAGCGCACCGCCCCGACCGTTGCGATATCGACTGCGTCAACAAGGACGGTTACATCGTGGCGCGAAATGCTGGTTGCGCGCGAGGAGACCTGATCGATGCGAAGCGCTTCTTGTTCTTCACGATATTGACGGTTCAAACGAATCAAACCGATTGTGGCAATCGGGAAAATAAGAACAATTAACCATGCGCCTTCAGAAAACTTAACCACTGCAAAGATAATGACAACCGCAAATGACACCGTTCCTGAAAGGAAGTTTATAAAGAAGCGGATTCTCCAACCAGATTCACGGCGACGCCAGTTTCGTTTTGCCATTCCGTAGCCAGCCATCGTAAATCCAGTAAATACGCCAATCGCGTAAAAGGCGATCAACTTGGAGACATTGGATCCGACTATGAGAATCAATGTGGCAGAGGTAATGGTCAAGAAGATAATTCCGTTTGAGAAGACGAGACGGTGGCCGCGCTTAGTTAGTTGGCGAGGTAGGAATCCATCTTCGGCAACGAAATTCATCAAGAATGGGAAGCCACTGAATGGAGTGTTGGCACCTGTGTAAAGGATTAACATCGTAGAGAACTGAACAAAGAGGTAGAAGATATGCCCGGCCGTTCCGTGGCCAAAGACAATCTGCGCAATCTGCGATACAACGGTTGGAGTGCCACTTGTGTACGGCATTGCGTGAGTTGCCTTGGCGAAGAATGAGATACCCAGCACCATGCAACCCAAGATCGTTGCCATGATGACCGTGGTGCGACGTGCGTTATTACCTTCAGGTGATTTGAAGAGAGAGACTCCGTTAGAGATGGCCTCCAGGCCAGTCAGCGAAGAGCCACCATTTGCAAAAGCTTTGAGCAAAATAAATATTGAAGCAAAGGTGATTAACTGCTGCGAGTGACCATATCCAACATTTCCAGAGCCAATCACGACGTGATGCAAGGTGTGGTGAAATTCGCGCCAGACTCCCACGATAATGATCGAGGAAACGGCCAAGATAAAGAGATAGGTTGGCGCGGCAAATAAGCGACCCGCCTCTTTAACCCCTTTTAGATTTCCGTAACACAGAATTCCGATTACACCCAGCGTTATTAATTTTTGTGTGTTGTTGGAGGAGATCACGGGAAAAGCAGAGGCAAGTGCGGCAGTTCCTGCAGCACCTTGTACCGCGACCGTGACGATGTAATCCAACATCAGGGCCACAGCTGCGATCTGGGCAATGACTGGGCCGAAGTTATCCCTTGCAACAACATATGAGCCACCTGTGTGGGTGTATGCCATCACCACTTCACGGTAGGAAAGCGTGACGATGAGAAGCACCGTCAGGACAACCAGCGTCATTGGCATCAAGATGTTGTAACCGGATAGACCAAAGGCAGGGAGTAAATAAATAAGAATGTTCTCGGTTCCATATGCTGCCGAGGAGATGCAGTCTGATGAAAGGATGCCGAGGGCGAAGACCTTGCTTAGCCGCTGATGCGAGAGGGTGTGGCGGTTGAGCGGCTTGCCAAGGAGGGCCTTCTTGATCTTGTACGAGAGCGGATCTTTGAGGTGAGCATGATCCTGCAAGACCATGGGCTGGGGCGCGTCATCTGTCCAAGCTTTTGGCACGGTTACCTTCTTCGTCAGTGGCCGCCGATTAAGAAACCGGTCGCAGAGAAGTATTTTAGGGTGAAAAGGTAATAAAGCCTGGCGGAGAATGAGGGATTTGAACCCTCGAAAGGTTGCCCTTTACACGCTTTCCAAGCGTGCGCACTCGGCCGCTATGCGAATTCTCCAGTGCGAGGCCTTGCGGCCAGCAGGTCGTAGCCTATCGGCTCTGGAAACTATGATGCTCCATAGATCCTCCGTGCGGCGTTACCGTGCTGAACTCCCCCAGGACCGGAAGGTAGCAAGGGTAGGTGCGCTCTGGCGGGTGCGCGGAGGATCCCTAATAAAAGGAGAACGGTGTCTCTCGCTCTATATAGAAAGTATCGCCCATCGACCTTCGCTGAGGTCATCGGGCAGGAGCATGTAACCGTCCCTCTCTCCAACGCCCTATCTTCCGGGGCGATTCACCACGCATATCTATTTAGTGGACCACGCGGTTGCGGTAAGACCTCTAGCGCTCGCATCATGGCGCGCTCGCTCAACTGCGAAAAGGGGCCAACGCCTACCCCTTGCGGCGCCTGCCAATCCTGTACCGATCTCGTGGCCAATGGTCCTGGTTCGATCGATGTAATGGAGCTCGACGCTGCGACGCACGGGTTGGTCGATGACGCTCGCGATCTGCGCGATAAGGC
>DAIMCZ010000041.1:5463-8469 GCA_036726125.1 Candidatus Nanopelagicaceae bacterium | reverse complement strand
CGATCGATTGAATCAGATCGGCCTTGCTCATCTTGGTGGCGCCTTCAATGCCTAGCTGACCAGCGACTTTCTTAAGTTCTGGGAGGAGCATTGCGGAGAGTTCGCCAGCAGCCTTAGCTGGGCGCTCTTTTGTTGTTGTTTCGCTCATTATTGTTATTGAGTTCCGTTTTCTATTATTTTGATTTTCTAGCTTGTGATGTATCTAGATCTTCCTTATTCGAACAACCTCAGAGTTGAAGAAGTTCAGAGATAAGAATTTTTAGCGGATTTTTGATTTTCGCTTATCGGGTAAATGTCCGCCGATCTTGCGCGGCTACTTCCGATGCCCTAAAAGTAGCACAGCAGAGCGCCATCCTCAAAAGCAAGCTGTGGGCAACTCCTGGGAGTTTGCCGCCAATATCAGGGATTTACTGGACGCCAGAGCGCGAAATAGCCAATTCTCGCGCCTGAAACCCGCTTGGCGCAGCGCTGATAACTTCCTTGAGCGCACCCTCATGATCCGTGTGTAGGGCGAGGACGGAGGGTCCAGCGCCCGAGATTGTTGCGGCGATGCCCTTGGCGCGGAGCTCCTCCACGAGAGCCATCGACTTTGGATAGGCCTCTCTGCGATAACTCTGGTGGAGAAAATCTTCGGTTGCAGTCAGAAGCAGGTCGGGACGAGTCGCAAGAGCAATTGAAAGTAGCGCGGTATGGGAAGAATTGATAACCGCAGCACGGTGCGAAATCGTCTCAGGCAAGAGTTTGCGGGCTTTAGATGTCGAGAGGTGATTTTCGGGGATGAAGAGAACCGCTTTGATCTCATGATGAACAGGAATGCTCACTGCGCGCCCGGTCTGCACGCCATAAATATCTTCCATCCACGCAACAGTAGCTCCGCCGTAAATTGCGGCCGCTACGTTATCTGGGTGCCCCTCAAGTTCAGTCGCGAGAAACATCATCTCTTCAAGTGACATTAATTGATCGCCACCCAAAACTAGTTCGCGGGAAAGGGCCAAGCCACCAACGATTGCGGAGGCGGAAGAACCCAATCCGCGCCCGTGGGGAGTTACATTGAGGGCGCGTAGCGCGAGGCCACGCGGCTTCTGGCCCATAAATTCAAATCCACGCAACGCAGCCTTGACAACAAGGTTGTTCTTATCGCGCTTCACTTCGTCGGCACCTTCGCCTGTTACATCAACATCAAAGATCGCCTCATCGAGAACCTGCGCTGCATAACGATCGCGCAGATCGAGAGCGAGCGCAAATGTGTCGAAGCCTGATCCAAGATTTGCGCTAGACGCAGGAACACTTACCTGCGCCATCTGCGCTTTAAAGGTCAGACGTTGTGCTGCCATTACTGCAGGCCCATCGCTTCCGCGGCGCGCTGCAAGTCCACGGGAATCACAGTCGGTGCTGCCGCACCTTCGAGAATCCACTGCACATCTTTAAGTCCGTTGCCGGTAACGGTGATAACAAACTTCTTACCCTTAGGCAACAACCCTTGCGACTGCTTCTTCAAAAGTCCAGCAATTCCTGCGGCGCTGGAAGGTTCAACGAAGACACCTTCCTTAGCTGCGACTAAGCGGTATGCCTTCAAAATCTCTTCATCAGTAACCGAGTCGATGAGTCCACCCGATGTGTCACGCGCATCAACCGCTTGTTGCCATGATGCGGGATTTCCGATTCGAATAGCTGTGGCGATGGTTTCGGGATTGGTGACGATCTCACCGCGCACTATCGGCGCAGCCCCGGCTGCCTGAAAGCCCCACATATGTGGCAACTTCGTTGAAATTCGATCGTTGAAATACTCCTTGTAACCCTTCCAGTATGCGGTGATATTTCCTGCATTGCCTACCGGGAGGACGTGATAGTCAGGAGCATCGCCCAAGAGATCAACTACTTCAAAGGCCGCAGTCTTCTGACCCTCGATGCGATACGGATTTACCGAGTTAACTAGCGCCACCGGGTAGTTCTCCGCCAATTCACGCGCGAGCGTGAGGCAATCATCGAAGTTCCCGTCGACCTGCAGGAGCGTCGCACCATGCGCGATTGCTTGAGCCAACTTACCCATTGCGATCTTGCCCTGCGGCACCAAAACAACGGGAGTCATACCTGCTTTGGTGGCATAAGCGGCGGCGCTGGCAGAGGTATTTCCAGTGGATGCGCAGATAACAGCCTTTGCACCATCTTCAGCGGCCTTAGAGATCGCCATCGTCATGCCGCGATCCTTAAAAGAACCAGTTGGGTTGGCTCCTTCGACCTTGAGCCAGATCTCGTTATGCAACATCTCAGAGAGGTACCCAGCAGAGACCAGTGGGGTGCCGCCTTCACGAAGCGATACCACAGGGGTCTTGGAAGAGACGGGGAGGCGATCGCGGTACTCATCAATTACTCCACGCCACTGATGTGCGCCATTGCCAGACTTGCTAAACAATCCCATTAGATCAACCCTTCAACGCGAATGACACTGACGACTCGCTGCACAACCGATAGTTCACGCAAGTCTTTAACGGTATTTGCGAGAGCGGCTTCGGTGGCGATGTGTGTAAGAACCACTAGTTCTGCATCAGCTCCGCGACCCTCTTGGCGCACAGTCAAAATTGAGACATCATTCTTTGCGACCGTGCTGGCAACTGCCGCAAGTACGCCTGGTACATCAGCAACATCCATGCGCACGAGATAGCGAGTGCGACTCACACCTATGGGAGCGATATCCAGATCGGCATAATCGGTTTCGGTTGGACCGAGGCTTCCCTCGTTGCGGTTACGAGCAACAGCTACCAGATCACCCAAGATGGCGGAGGCGGTTGGAGTTCCACCAGCGCCACGTCCATAAAACATTAGCTCCCCTGCAGACTCACACTGTACGAAAACAGCATTGAATGCCTCGCGTACCGATGCGAGTGGATGCGTTGTTGGAATCATTGTTGGATGCACACGGACCGAAATTGTCTCTTCCTTACTTCCATGCAATTCATTTGCTTCCGCGATTGCCAACAACTTAATAACAAAGCCCATTGCCTTTGC
>DAIMCZ010000041.1:0-5363 GCA_036726125.1 Candidatus Nanopelagicaceae bacterium | reverse complement strand
CCGTTGATAATTCCCATCACGCGCTCGACGTGATCTCCCACCAAGCTCTCGGCAAGAGGACGCAGAATTGGAATCGCACCAGCAACTGCTGCTTCATAATAAAAATCCACATCGGCAAGATCGGATGCGTGGAAGAGTTCTGCTCCATGCTTGGCGAGCAGCGCCTTGTTAGCGGTTACGACCGCTTTGCCGTTCTCCATCGCCTTGAGAATCAAAGTGCGGGCGGGCTCGATTCCACCCATAACCTCGATCACGAGATCGATCTCGGGGTCAGAGACGATCGAATCGGAGTCGGTGGTTAGCAGCAGTGGGTCAATTCCGGGGCGATCGACCGTCAGATCGCGCACAGCGATCTTGGAGATGACGAGTCCGACACCAGCGCGGGCTGCAAGGTCAACTTGATTTGCCACCATCAGGCGGGCAACTTCAGCGCCAACGATTCCAGCGCCGAGCAAGCCGACGCGTAGTACGCGGTCGTTGCTCATTGGTTCACATCCTCTAAAGTACGAAAAGCCTGCAGTTGGATAGCGAATTATCCAATGTAATAGGGGCTAAGTATCTCAAAAAAACTAGATCTCGAGCGCCAATAAATCCGCAATGAGCTCGCGTCGCACGATAATCCGCGCAACCCCCGACGAAACTGCTACCACGGCGGGCCTCGGCAGATGGTTGTAATTGGATGCCATGCTCCGCCCGTAAGCACCCGTGGCTGGAATTGCTAGCAGATCACCGGGGGCGGTATCGGCCGAAAGGTTAATCTCCCGAATCAAGATATCGCCACTTTCGCAGTGCTTACCTACGATTCGCGTATTACAGGTCGGGCCTAGAGGTAGGCGATTGGCGATTATCGCCAGGTATTCGGCGCCATAGAGCGCGGGGCGAATGTTGTCGCTCATCCCGCCATCAACAGCGACATAGCGCCTAGATAATCCTTCATCGAGCGCCACCTCCTTGGTTGTCCCCACGGTGTACAGAGTGGTTGTCGTCGGTCCGACGATGGCTCTACCAGGCTCGATAGAGATTCGCGGAACGACGATCTTGGCTCTTTCACACTCTTCAGTCACCACTAATGCAAGCTCTTTCAAGACCTCATATGGATCTAATGTGGTCTCACCTGGGATGTAGGCAATTCCGTAGCCGCCTCCCAGATCAAGTTCGGGCAACTCTTGGCCATAGGTATCTCGGTAGCGCGCGAGTAAACCAATCAACTTCGCTGCTGCTGCCGCAAAACCTTCGCTCTGGAAGATTTGAGAGCCGATGTGTGAATGTAAACCAACTAATTGCAGGGCTGGCTCACTCCTAATTGCAGCGATCGCATCCCATGCAGCGCCACTTGCAAGAGAGAATCCAAACTTCACATCTTCATGCGCCGTAGAAATGAATTCATGTGTGTGCGCTTCAACACCAGGTGTGACGCGAATAAGTACGCGCTGCACCTTTCCGGCTTCACCTGCGATTCTCGCAACTCGCTCGATCTCGGCAAATGAGTCAACGACGATCGTCTTTACGCCGTACGAAATTGCTTGGCGGATCTCAGCTTCGGATTTGTTGTTGCCGTGAAGTTCAATTTTTTCGGAAGGGAAATTAACTGCTTCTGCTACTGCAAGTTCGCCACCCGAACAGACATCAAGCCCTATACCAACTCTATCAACCCAACGAGCGATCTCTTTAGAGATAAAAGATTTCGCAGCGTAGTAAACGCTGCCCGCGTTTTCACCGAATGCGGAGTCAAGCGCGCTCTTCCATGATGCGGCGCGTTCCTTAAAATCTGCCTCATCTACAACGAAGAGTGGGGTTCCAAATTGCTCCGCTAAATCTGTGGCAGCGATTCCACCGATAGTTAGATGATCAACTTCAAAACGTGAATTTCGGGAGAAAACGGCAGGATCAAATGCGCTCATCGCTACATCTTCTCTGGCGCGGAAACACCTAGCAATGCTAACGAATTGGCGATTACCCGCGCGGTGGCGCTACATAGAGTGGCACGAGCGCGATGGAGATCAGTTGCTGCCTCATCCCCCATCGGAAGGACGCGGCAATCGGCGTAAAAGCGGTGATAAATACCAGCAAGCTCCTCCACGTAGCGAGCGATGCGATGTGGTTCACGGAGTTCTGCGGCACCGGCGACAACTCGGGGAAATTCTGCAAGGGCGCCAATGAGTTCACGCTCGCGATCATTTTCGAGTAGCTCGGCATGGATCTGGTCGGCTCCATATGTGATCCCTAGATCACTTGCATTTCTAAGGACTGCGCAGATGCGTGCATGGGCATACTGCACGTAATACACCGGATTCTCGTTGGTGCGACTCCTTAGAACATCGACATCCATCACCATCGGAGTATCGACTGGGTAGCGGATCAGGGTGTAGCGCGCGGCATCAACGCCCACCTTCTCCACCAGTTCCTCGAGAGTAATGATGGTTCCTGCGCGCTTGCTCAACTTGAGCTCCTCGCCATTTTCCATAATCTTCACAAGTTGGCCGATGAGGGCATCAATGTTGTAGTTGGGATCGTCGCCCGCGCAGGCGGCGATTGCCTTCAAGCGATTGACGTAACCGTGGTGGTCAGCGCCCAACATGTAAATGCAGATCTCAAAGCCGCGTTCGCGCTTGCTGATGTAATAAGCAGAGTCGGAGGCAAAGTAAGCAAAGGCTCCATCTGACTTGATCATCACGCGATCTTTATCATCACCGAAGTCGGTCGTGCGCAGCCAGGTGGCCCCACCCTCTTCGTAGACATGACCCTGCGCCCTGAGGCGATCCAAGCAATGTTTGAAGAAGTCATTCTCGTAAAGAGATTTTTCCGAGAACCAGATATCAAAGTGCGTACGGAATCCCTCTAGAACTCGTTGTTGATCAGCTAACTGCAGGGCGTAGCCCGCATCTCTAAATGCATCAAGGCTTTGGGCTTCCGGGAGCGTTAAGTACTCGGGGTGCGCGCTCTTTATCTGCCCAGCAATCTCGTTGATGTACTCCCCGTGATATCCATCTTCGGGAACAGCAACTCCTTGCGCTGCCGCTCGCAGTGACGCACCAAAGAGCTCCATCTGATTACCGCGGTCATTGATATAAAACTCGCGGGTGACTTCGGCCCCTGCGGCCGAGAGGACGCGTCCGAGGGCATCGCCTACGGCAGCCCAGCGAGTATGGCCGAGGTGCAAAGGCCCCGTTGGATTAGCGCTGATAAATTCCAGATTGATCTTTACTCCGTTGAGTGCACGGCTGTGCCCGTAAATATCACCTTCACTCAGAATCGCCGCGATTATTGCGCCCTGCCCAGCGCGGGCGAGAGTGATATTGAGAAATCCTGGCCCGGCGATATCGACCGCGGAGATGACGCTCTTCACTTCGTGATCCGCTAATAGATATGTACGCAGAACTTCGGCCACGGCGCGCGGCGCCATCTCTGCCGGCTTGGCGAGAGCTAACGCAATCGATGTCGCGTAATCGCCATGGTCACGATTCTTCGGACGTTCAAGGGTTATTTGAGTTGGCAAGACCAAGCCGCTTGGTAGCTCCTGCGCGGCCACTGCTAGGGAGAGTGCGCGCAGAATTGCTCCACTCACCTGATCGCTTACGGATCCGACAGTGGAAGGGCTGCTCGCTTCTACATCTCTAGTACTCATGTGGCGCAAGGGTAGCGTCCACACTCCTCCAAAACTGAATCGGTCACAGTGACGAATGGAAATGACATCACCGACCGCAGACTCGTGCAGAGATCCGTCGGGGTGAGGGGTTTTCCCGCTGAAATTTGCGTTATCAAAGTGTTATGAGAAATGTCCGATTTGCCCGTTTCTTGCTATCGGCAAAAAAGGCCTTTTGGGTTACCTTGCTTCCACCGAGTGCTACCCATGGTCAAAGCAGGTTTGACCAAGTACTCAAACCTTCGAAAGGTATACCTACAGATGACAAATCGTCGTTTCGCGGCAGCAGTTGCAGCAATCTCACTAGTTCTTACTGGTGTAGTTGCAACAACAACTGTTCACGCAGCAGGTCCACAAGTTGGAGTCGTTCTTCCTGACTCTGCATCTTCTCCTCGTTGGGTCACAGATGACCAACCTCTACTCGCAAAGGCTTTCAAGGCTGCTGGTGTCACTTATGACATCAAGAATGCTGGCGGAAGCATCCCTACCTTTACAACAGATGCTCAGGCTTTGCTCACAGAGGGTGTCAAGGTTCTCGTTCTCGTTAACCTCGATTCACCATCAGCAGCAGCAGTTGAAGCAGCTGCAAAGAAGCAGGGCGTTGCAACAATCGATTACGATCGCCTAACACTCGGTGGTTCTGCTAACTACTACGTTTCATTCGACAACGTAGGCGTCGGCAAGCTCCAAGGTGCAGGAATCGTTGCTTGCCTCAAGGCACACAAGGTTGCACACCCACGCGTCGTATACCTCAACGGTTCTCCAACCGATAACAACGCAACCCTCTTCAAGCAGGGTTACGCTTCAGTCGTTGGTCCATACCTCAAGGCAACTGGCGGAACACTTGTTTCGGATAAGTCTGTTGCTGGTTGGGATAACACCCTCGCTGGAACAATCTTCGAACAACAGCTCACAACAGCAGGCAACAAGCTTGATGCTGTAGTTTCAGCTAACGAAGGCCTTGGCCTCGCAGCTGTTGCTGTTCTCAAGAAGAACAACCTCAACGGTAAGACTTGCGTATCTGGACAAGATGCATCTGCAGCAGGTCTTGCAGCAATCTTGACCGGTGATCTTTCAAACACCGTTTACAAGCCAATCGCTCAAGAGGCTAATGCAGCTGCAGCACTTGCAATCGCATTGGTAAAGGGCCAGAAGCCAACAACAGCAACTGGTGTTGTCATGGACGGTGCACGTCACGTTGCATCAGTTCTCTTGACACCAACAACAATCACCAAGAGCAACGTAGAAGTAACTGTTACAGACAAGTTCCGTACAGCTGCTGAAATCTGCGCAATCGCTGGTGCTGCTGCTTGTGCCGCTAACGGCGTTAAGTAAGGTTAAATCCGCTTAATCTCTTAGTTGCGTTAAGCAATTAGCGTAGAAACGGGCCGGAGACTTCGTCTCTGGCCCGTTTTTTTAGTTATAGTGGCGCCTTAGCAGATCAAGGCGTATCTAGTTTTTCTAGTTTCTTTGACAGGAGTATCAATGAGCGAACCAATACTTTCGCTGCGCGGTATGAACAAATCTTTCGGG
Organism: Candidatus Nanopelagicaceae bacterium; assembly: GCA_036726125.1. Taxonomy (GTDB): domain Bacteria; phylum Actinomycetota; class Actinomycetes; order Nanopelagicales; family Nanopelagicaceae; genus PALSA-747. The sequence continues at coordinate 187 of DAIMCZ010000041.1, read as the reverse complement.
CCCGTCCACGTCTTGAAGAATGTGGATTTTGATGCCTACGCTGGAAAGGTCACCGCACTCGTGGGCGATAACGGAGCCGGAAAGAGCACGCTGATCAAGTGCATTGCGGGCATCTATACCGCTGAGTCAGGTGAGATCACCTTTGAAGGTAAGAAGGTTGAGATCAACGGTCCGCGCGACTCCACAA
>DAIMCZ010000040.1:0-8580 GCA_036726125.1 Candidatus Nanopelagicaceae bacterium | reverse complement strand
AGATCAAGATAAGCGAGGAGCAGATCGCTCGCATCTGCAATCGCGAGACGGGCATCGGAAGCGATGGCTTTATTCGCATGACTAAACCCGGCGGCAAGTGGTTTATGGATTACCGCAACCAAGATGGATCATTGGCTGAAATGTGTGGCAACGGGATTCGGGTCATGGCCCGCTACCTTGTCGAGCGTGGCCACCAAGGTGAAGGCATCTTCGCTATCAATACTCGGGCCGGAAATAAATACCTGGCTGTCCCTGCTAACGACGATATCTCTGTAAACATGGGCCAAGTCACCGAGGTGTATGACAATGTATTTGTTCGCATCGGCGAGCAATCTTGGAGCGCGCAACATATCGATGTTGGTAATCCACATGCGGTTGTCTTTGTCGAAGACTTAGAAGCGATCGGTGACTTGTTGACTGCACCAGAAGTAGATGGTGATTACCCCGATGGAGTCAACGTCGAGTTCGTAACCTTCCTGCCAAATGGCGAGTTAGCGATGCGCGTCTTTGAGCGCGGTGTCGGCGAGACCCAATCCTGCGGTACCGGTACCTGCGCTGTGGCCTTGGCTGCGACCTTGCACCAGGGTAAGAAATTGCCAGATCGTTGGGTCATCAACCCACCAGGCGGTCGTTTAATCGTCGACATCGATGGCCATAGCAATGCAACACTTATTGGTCCTGCCGTACTTGTGAAAGATGTAGAACTGGATGTTTATTTGTGAGCCTGGGCGAAGATCCACTCGATATTGATATTGATCAACTACTTCGCGAGAGCGCTCGCGCCGCAGCGGAGTTTGACTCCGCTGAGAGCGATGAGAGTCAGCAACAAGATCTGCAAGATCGCCAAGCGCTCCGTCGCGTCTCGGGTCTATCTACCGAATTACAAGATGTTAACGATGCTGAATATCGCCAACTCCGACTCGAGAAGGTTGTACTCGTTGGGGTATGGACCGAGGGCACCGCTCAAGATGCCGAGAACTCGATGAAGGAACTTGCCGCACTTGCCGAGACAGCAGGGTCGGAGGTCATGGAGGGTTTCGTGCAACGGCGCGACAAACCCGACGCATCAACATTTATTGGCTCTGGAAAAGTTGCCGAAGTGAAGCAATCTGTCATCGCAACAGGCGCAGATACCGTCGTCTGCGATGGTGAACTCTCGCCGGCGCAACTTCGTACGCTTGAATCCAAACTTAAAGTTAAAGTGATTGATCGCACTGCGCTGATTTTGGATATCTTCGCGCAGCACGCCAAGTCTCGCGAAGGTAAGGCCCAGGTAGAGCTCGCCCAGATGAGTTACATGTTGCCGCGTCTACGTGGTTGGGGTGATTCTCTCTCGCGCCAAGCAGGTGGAATCGGTGGCCGCGGTCCCGGTGAAACGAAGATTGAAACAGATCGACGTCGCATCAACGACAAGATGGCGAAGTTACGTAAAGAGATTAAAGAGATGAAGGTGGCGCGCGATACTAAGCGCCAGGAACGCACTAAGTACAGCGTTCCGTCGGTCGCTATCGCGGGATACACCAACGCCGGAAAATCTTCTTTAATGAATCGCCTCACCAACGCTGGAGTGCTCGTTGAGAATGCGCTCTTCGCAACGCTCGATCCAACAGTCCGTCAGACGAAGAGTTCAGATGGTCGTATCTACACCCTCGCCGATACCGTGGGATTTGTACGCCACCTCCCACACCAACTCGTCGAAGCTTTCAAATCCACCCTTGAAGAGGTCGCTGCTGCTGACTTGATCGTGCACGTTGTTGATGGATCGCACCCTGACCCTCAGGAGCAGATCCGCGCAGTGCGTGAAGTCATCAAAGATGTAGGCGGCGGAGACATCTTAGAAATCATCGCGGTAAACAAAGCTGATATCGCCGCGCCTGAAGTGATCATGCAACTCTTGCGCGAAGAGCCCAATAGTTATGCCTTCTCGGCTCGCACCGGATTTGGAATCGAGACCCTTGTTAAGGCGATTGAAACCTCGCTGCCTCGCCCCCGCGTCGAGATCAATGCGGTGATTCCCTTTAGCCGTGGTGAGTTGGTTTCTGTAATTCATGAGCGCGGGGAGGTACTCTCTGAAACTTATTCCGAAGAGGGAACTCGAATCCACGCAATGGTCGATGCGCACATTGCCAAACGGATCGAAGAGATGATTGAAGTAGGAGCTTTGAAGCCATGAGCGATATCGTGAAATTAACTACTCGCAACAAGACCGCCCTGCGCGACCGCGCCTTGGTGGCGATCTTGCAAGGTGAGGTAATCGTGGCTGCGGCCGAGCACGGATATTTGTATCTCTGTGATGCCTTCAACCCCACTGCCGTAAGCCGTCTCCACCAACTTCGGGGGGATGCACCAGGTACCGCAGCCCAAGTCCTGATTGGAAAGGTCAGCGCCGTAAGTGGCCTCGCCATGGACTTCGACTCCGATTGGCAGAAGGTGGTCAACGCCTTCTGGCCGGGGCTCCTGACGATTCAGTTGCCTCCCCAGGCTGCCCTCAATTGGGATCTAGGGGATGGGCGGGCTCTGCCTGAGTTTGCCATCCGCGTCCCACAACGTGATTTCCTCCTTTCGGTGTTAGGCCGCAGTGGTCCGCTTGCCGTCGCTAGCGCTTCGCTCGCCGGTCAGCCACCGATTCGCGATATTTCCGAGGTGAGCGCAGCTCCCTCTGAGGTGGCGGTCCAGATCGATGAGGGAGTGCTCGCCGAGGGGCCAGCCTCCACAGTCTTGCGGCGGGCTCGCACCGGGAACGGTATCGAGGCCTCCCGTATTGGAGCCATCTCACTCGAGGAGTTGCAGGCAGTGGTGCCTACGATTTCCACCCCAAAGCCATAGGGTTCGGTTATGTCTACAGATACCTTTTATGGACCAGATTTTGATGCTCTAAGCGCCCAGGACCCAGATATCGCCGCAGTCTTGCTCAGCGAACTAGAGCGCCAGCGCCAAAACCTGCAATTGATCGCCAGCGAGAACTTCACCTCCCCTGCGGTACTCGCCGCCCTAGGTTCAACACTGAGCAACAAATATGCCGAGGGCTATCCTGGCAAGCGCTATTACGGCGGATGCGAAGAGGTCGACAAGGTAGAACTAATCGGCATCGAGCGAGCGAAGGCCCTCTTTGGCGCCGAGCACGCCAACTTGCAACCGCACTCGGGTGCCAGCGCCAACGTCGCCGTTTATCAAGCCTTTACCAAGCCAGGCGATACCGTCCTTGCAATGTCACTGCCGCACGGAGGTCACCTGACCCACGGCTCCAAAGTTAACTTCTCGGGTAAATGGTTCAACATCGTCTCCTACGGCGTGCGCGCTGAAGATGAGTTGATCGATTACGACGAACTCCGTGATCTTGCGCTCAAGAACGCTCCTCGCATGATCTGCACCGGAGCTACCGCTTATCCAAGTCTGATTGATTTCGAGAAAGTACGTTCCATTTGCGATGAGGTCGGCGCAATCATGTGGGTTGATGCTGCGCACTTCATCGGACTTGTTGCAGGTAAAGCGATTCCATCTCCGGTTCCATACGCAGATGTAGTTTCCTTCACAACACATAAAGTTTTGCGTGGTCCTCGTGGCGGAATGATTGTTTCGAAGGCAGAGCACGCTGCAGCGATTGATAAGGCAGTCTTCCCCGGAATGCAGGGTGGTCCCATCATGAGCGCCGTTGCAGGAAAGGCGATTGCTTTGAAGGAGTGCGCAACTCCCGAATATCAAAAGTACGCTAAAGACGTTATTTCAAACTGTCAGGTGCTTGCCAAGAGTTTAGAAGATCAAGGTATGCGCGCAGTCTCGGGCGGAACTCAAACCCACCTTGCGCTGATCGACATTCGTTCGACTGGTGTTAACGGCAAGGTTGCCGATGAGCGCTGTGGACTTTCAGGGATCACGCTTAACAAGAATGCAATTCCTTATGATCCAGAATCACCTGCAGTGACAAGTGGAATTCGTGTTGGATCAGCTGCCACTACCACTCAAGGCATGGGCGCAGCCGAGATGACAAAGATCGCAGAGTTAATTGCGCGCGCAATCAAAGACGGTTCCGAACCGGCAAAGGCAGCCGAAATTCGTAGCGAAGTACACGCACTCACCGCTCAATTTCCTGTTTATCCCCGCTAAATAATCGAGTAACGATGCGCGAATACCTGCTTACTGCAGCATTAGCAGGAATCTTCTCTTTCATGCTGACACCCCTGGTGCGCAAGCTCGCTATGGTCTCTGGCGCATATATTGAACTGCGATCGCGCGATATGCATACCGAGATCACTCCACGCTGGGGTGGACTGGCGATGTGGGCTTCTATGTCCCTCACCTTTCTGATCGTGAGTCACCTGCGTTTGGTGGGTACGGCGTTTGGTCGCGAACTCACAGGAATTTTCTTAGCCGGAACTTTCATCATGCTCTTAGGTGCACTCGATGATCGCTTTGATTTAGATTCGTTGACAAAGTTTGCGGGGCAAGCTCTTGCGGCAGGAATTTTGCTCTTGCACGGGGTGCAGATCTTGTGGCTGCCCATCAACGGCATTCTGACGCTCCCTTCAAATATCGGAGCGGTACTTACTGTTGTCTTCGTCATGCTTGTAATCAATGCCGTGAATTTTGTGGATGGGCTAGATGGCCTGGCATCTGGCATCGTCGCAGTATGCGCGATCGCCTTCTTCGCCTTTTCGTACATCTTGGCCGTCGATAATGGATTTAGCAGAGCGGGTGCGCCTTCACTTGTCATGGCGATTGTCGTCGGACTCTGTCTCGGTTTTCTTCCGCACAACTACCACCCTGCAAAAATATTCATGGGTGACTCTGGTGCGATGTTTCTTGGTTTACTTCTTTCGGCATCTGCTATCACTCTTACGGGTCAAATCGATGTCAATGCGCTTTCGGGTGCAAACTCGCGCTCTACCTTTGTCCCTCTGATTCTTCCCTTCACTGTTCTTGCTATCCCACTTCTCGATCTGGGAATGGCGGTAGTGCGTCGCCTGCGAGCTGGGCGCTCACCATTCGCAGCCGATCGTGAACACCTGCATCATCGCCTCTTGCGCATGGGCAATTCGCAGCGCGAGGTTGCGATCATCATGTACCTATGGACCGCGATGTTCGCATTCCCCACCGTAATTGCCGCCTTCTATCCACTGTGGACCGCGCTTGCGGTGGCGGTGGCGATCGCGCTCGCCTCGATCTTTAGAATCTGGCGCAATCGTCGCGCCTTCAAAATTGCCAAGGCGGCTGCGTTGGCTTCAGGAGAGTTGGTTGATTATGAGTGAAGATTCCACGACCTTGATGTGGCGCGGGGCGATCATCCCCTCCACGGTGGTTGCGATTGCCGCGATCATTGGTTCTACCTTGGTCCGCCATAAGCCTGGGTTCTTGGGAGCGCTCATCGGCAGCGCTACCGTCATCATCTTTCTGGGTATCCACCTTCTGATATCGGCGATCTCCAAGAACCTCGACCCGATCGCTGTCATGGGGATGGCGATGTTCTCCTACTTCGCCAAAGTCTTGGTGATGGGGGCCTTGCTCTTGATCGTTTCCCGGGCCACCGCGCCTGCCACGGTCGACCGGACCACCTTTGCCATCGCTGCGCTCGCAATCACAGCCGCCTGGCTGGCGGGGGAGATCCGCGCCTTTTTCAAGTTGAAAATCGGGTTACCATTACCCCCTGTTCAGAAGGGCGACTGACCCTCCCCGAACGCCAGCTTTACCCACTCAAAGGAGAGTCTGCATTGATGGCTTCAAATAATGAAGAGGGTGCCCTCTGGTCGATTATGGGGTACCTGATCTCAGGCCTCTTGATCTGGGGTGGTATCGGCTTCGGGCTCGACCACTGGCTCCATACCCACCACTACTTTTTCCTCGGCGGACTCCTTCTGGGAGCCGGCGCCTCGATCTACCTGGTCTGGCTCAGATTTGGTCGCCAATAACACATAAAGTTCACCATTCTAGGTTTTGGTTTTTACGGCCTTCCCAATAGGGTTGCGTCGTCTGAAATTGGTTCTCAGGAATTTGTAACCAAATCCTGCGGCCCTAAACAAGCCAGCGTTGGCGAAAGGTGAGTGCGAGAAGTGCATATAACTGGCCATCTAGTTGCCAGCGGCCCGGGATTCGTTCCGCCGAGTACATCCGACTTCAATTTGCCCTCCATCGTGGGGCATAGCGCTTATACAACCAAGCCAGTTGTCGCCGTATTTTTCTCAATCATTTTGATCTCTGTCTTCTTTATTCTCGCTTCACGCAAAGCTGCTGTCGTTCCTAGCAAATTGCAATTTGCTGGTGAGTCGATCTACGGCTTTGTTCGCAAGGACCTGGCACAAGAGATTATCGGTAGTGGATTTCTCGCCTACGTGCCGTTCCTCTTCACCCTCTTTGTTTTTGTTCTCGTTAATAATCTCTTTGGAATTATTCCCTTCATTCAATTCCCAACGATGTCGCACGTGTCTTTCCCGTACGTCTTGGCGATCTTTACCTTTGTAATCTTCCATGCCATCGGAATTAAGAAGCAGGGGCTCCTTAAGTACCTCAAGGGCATCGCATTCTTGCCTGGCGTACCAAAGTTCGCTTACATCCTGCTTACGCCAATCGAGATCGCAACCTATTTCTTGATCCGCCCAGTAACTCTTTCGCTCCGGTTGTTTGCCAATATGTTCGCAGGTCACTTGCTGCTTTTGGTTTTTATCGGTGGCGGCGACTACATGCTCCATGACACTCACCTCTTCATGAAGATCTTGTCGCCGTTCTCCTTTGGCTTCGGCATCGTCATGACATTCTTCGAATTCATGGTGCAGTGCTTACAGGCCTACATCATCACTCTTCTATCAGCACTCTTCATCGCAGGAGCCTTGGTAGACGAGCACTAATTTTTCCCACAGTTCATCGGACTCCCGTCCGGTGAATCCCAAACAATGGAAAGGCAACAAAGATGCACGGCACACTCAACCTGGTCGGTTATGGCCTATCTGCAATCGGACCCGCAATCGCAACTGGTTTGATCTTCGCCGCCTATATCAATGGCGTCGCTCGTCAACCTGAGTCACGTAACGTCCTACAACCAATCGCATTCCTTGGCTTCGCTCTTGCTGAAGCTTTGGCGCTCTTTGGTCTCGTACTCGCATTCGTTCTCAAGTAAGAAGTAAGACTTCACACTTATGAGAATTCATCTGGAGGCCGCAAGCACCAACCCACTAGTTCCCAACGTTGCGGAAATAGTCGTTGGCGTTATCGCCTTCTCACTCCTCTTCATCGTTTTGAAGAGCCGGGTTGTCCCGATGTTCGAGAAGGCTTTCGCTGCACGTACCGCGGCGATTGAAGGCGGTATTGCCAAGGCCGAGTCAGCACAGCGCGAAGCGCAGGCTGCTCTGCAGGCATACAACGAGCAACTCGCTGATGCCCGTGGCGAAGCACAGACAATTCGGGAAGAGGCGCGCGTTCAAGGCGCTGCCATTCTTGAGGATCTGCGTGCCAAGGCACAGGAAGAGGCAGCTCGCATCACCGCTGCCGCTCATGCATCGATTGAGGCAGAGCGCCAACAGGCGATCTCCTCTCTCCGCCATGAAGTCGGCACACTCGCAACAGAGTTAGCATCAAAGATCGTCGGAGAGGCGCTGGAAGATCAAGTGCGCCAATCAGGGATCGTTGACCGCTTCCTCGCAGATTTGGAGCAGAGCAAAAAGTGATCGATCTCGGAGGAAATAGTCGTCAATCATTCGCCGCTGTGCGCGGTGTACTCGATGGGAAGCTCGCTGGAGCCTCGTCGGCTGATTGCACTGCCATCTCCGCTGAGCTCTTCACCGTTGTATTCGCTCTCAACTCCGCGGTCGGCTTACGTCGCGCCTGCACCGATCCATCGCGCGATAGCGCTTCAAAGGCCGTCCTTATAAACGATCTCTTTGGGAAGAGCGTTTCAAGGAAGGTCCTTGATCTCTTGATCGAGGCAGTTGCCTTACGTTGGTCAAACTCCATTGATTTTGCCAGCGCCTTTGAGCAACTTGCGATTGAGGCCGAAGCCACCGCTGCAAATCAGGAGAACGAGATCGATCGTCTGCAGAATGAACTCTTTGATTTCGCAGGCATACTTGCAGAGAATCAAGATTTGCGCCGCACCCTTGGAGCTCAGATGGGTTCAGTAGAGGGCAAAGCAGAACTGATTCGTTCGCTGGTAGCGGGCAAGGTAGCTCCTTCAACCCTTCGCCTCTTGACCTATCTGGTCAACGATCTAGCCGGTCGAAATATTGATCACGTCCTTGAGGTCTACGTTCAGGCAGTTGCGGCCAGGCGCAACCGTTTGATCGTCTTGGTCCGCTCTCGCTCGGCACTTTCCGCAGCGCAGGCCGAGAAACTGACTTCACTTATGGCCGATCAAGTTGGTCAACCAGTACATCTCAATTTCGAAATTGATCCATCGGTCATCGGTGGGGTATCAGTTCGATTCGCCGATGAACTCGTTGATGGAACTATCAGCACTCGTTTGTCAGAAGCAGGTCGCGCACTAGCAGTTTAGAACCGAATAGTTTTCTCACTTTGGCAAATGTCTGAAGTGGGGTTTAGTTAGAGGAGAAGAAGATGGCCGAACTCACGATCCGTCCCGAAGAGATTCGCGATGCG
>DAIMCZ010000039.1:0-8787 GCA_036726125.1 Candidatus Nanopelagicaceae bacterium | reverse complement strand
ACATGAGCCTTCAAATCTTTAATTAACTCCTCGCCACCGACGCTAGGAATTCCACCACGCAAGATAACGAAGGCAACGATTGCTTGGCCCGTCATCGCATCATTTGCTCCCACGACTGCAGCTTCGGCAACATTGGGATGCGAGACTAAAGATGATTCAACTTCTGTGGTTGATATACGGTGGCCAGAAATATTCATGACATCATCGACGCGACCAAGTAACCAAATTGCGCCATCCTCATCCAGCTTCGCGCCATCACCGGCAAAGTACATTCCAGCAAAGCGCGACCAGTACGTTTCACGATAACGCTCTGGCTCACCCCATACGCCACGCAACATAGAAGGCCAGGGCTCAGTAAGAACTAGGTATCCGCCCGATCCATTTGCGACTTCACGGCCTTCATCATCTACGACCTTTGCACTTATCCCTGGTAGCGCCGCCATTGCGGAGCCAGGCTTCGTTGCAGTTACACCAGGCAGCGGCGAAATCATTAAGCCACCTGTCTCGGTCTGCCACCAGGTATCAACGATCGGGCATTGATCGCTACCAATGACCTCGCGGTACCACATCCAGGCCTCTGGGTTAATGGGTTCTCCCACCGAGCCAAGTAAGCGCAGTGAGGTGAGATCACTGTCGGCAGGGTATTCATCACCCCACTTCATCCAAGTGCGAATCAAGGTAGGCGCGGTGTAAAGAATGGAAACCTTGTATTTTTCAATCAGTTGAAAGAGTCGATGTTTGGTCGGCGTATCAGGAGTTCCCTCATACATAACTTGGGTCGCGCCATTAATCATCGGTCCATAAACAACGTAGGAGTGTCCGGTGATCCACCCGATATCGGCTGTACACCAATACACATCGCTCTCTGGCTTTAGATCAAAAACTGCACGGTGTGTAAAAGATGTCTGCGTGAGATATCCACCAGTTGTATGAAATATCCCTTTCGGCTTAGCCGTAGTGCCCGAGGTGTAGAGGATGAAAAGGACGTGCTCTGAATCGAAACTCTCAGCAACGTGTTCGGCACTCTGACGATCGACAATTTCATGCCACCAAATGTCACGCCCCGCGACCCACTCGACTCCTTGTCCCGTTCGATTAACAACTAAGACTTTCTTGACGTTGTGATCATTACCAGCGAGCGCTTCATCAACTACTGGTTTGAGCGGGAAGGCTGATCCTTTGCGGTAACCGCCATCCGAGGTGATTACCAAGGTGGCATCTGCATCGAGGATGCGACTCTTCAGAGCTTCGGCGCTGAAGCCACCGAAGACAACAGAGTGAGCGGCACCAATTCGGGCGCAGGCCAACATTGCAATGGCGGCCTCCGGAATCATCGGCATATAGATTGCGACGCGATCGCCCGCCGTGACACCTAACTCGAGGAGCGCATTGGCGGTCTTCTTAACATCGTGGAGCATCTGGGCATACGTGATAGTCCGGGTATCGCCTGGTTCGCCCTCAAAGTAAAAAGCGACTCGCTCCCCACGACCCTCAAGGACGTGGCGATCTAGGCAGTTGTACGAAGCATTGAGCTTTCCGCCGAGGAACCATTTGGCATCGGGGACGATCCACTCCAATGTGCGATCCCAACGCTGCTCCCAATGGAGGTAGTTGGCCTGGCGCTCCCAGAAGACGAGGCGATCGGCGGCGGCCTCTTCATAGAGCGCAGCCTGAGCGTTGGCCTGCGCAACAAAGGCAGCAGATGGGGGAAATGTCCGATTTTCGTGGGAGAGATTCTCCAGTGAACTCATACCTGCGAGGCTACCTCGCGCCCTATCTACAGACAAGGAATAGGAGGAAGAAAAAAACTTCAGACTTACTGTGACTTAGAACACAAATTTCTGAGTCTGAGGAGAATAATTTATGTGGGCCATCAGAGTAGATGGTTGCAGGTTGTCCAATAAGGAGTATTAGCTATGGCAAGTAATCACATGGTCGCTAATCCAGCGCCCTTAGGATTCGCCGCTTTTGGTATCACTAACTTCTTGCTTGGTAGTCAAAATGCTGGGCTATGGCATAACGCCGGTGGCTCAGCAATGATCGGCACCGCCCTCGCATTTGGTGGCGCTGTCGGGCTGCTCGTCAGCATTATGGAGTTCCTCCGCGGGGATGCAATCGGAGCCACCTTCTTCGGCTCCTTTGGAGCTTTCTGGCTCTCACTTTGGTACTTCATCACCCACCCAGCAACACAGGCACCTGGCGCGCTAGGGGTGCTTATCCTCGGCTTTGCCGTAGCGAACTTCATCTTCTGGATGGCTGTCATGAAGCGGAGCATCCAGCACAACCTCTTTGGAGCTCTCCTGACGATCACCTTGATCCTGTTGTCCTATGGCAACTGGGCGGGCGGCCACTCTGGCGCAGTCAAGACTGGTGGCTGGTTTGGACTGGTAACCGCGCTAGTCGCGCTCTATATGGGTGCAAAGGCGCTCATCAATGAGGAATATATGAGCGAGATCCTTCCCTAATTAATCCCACCCAGCAGTATCCACAGCGGGGCCACCTTCACAATCGTGAGGGTGGCCCCGCTCTTTGATCTTGGCCCGCTCGTAACTTTGCCCTCCTAACACGCTCGCCACCGCAGAGATCTGGGGTGGCGCATAACAAAGGGGGCACCGTGTTTTCATTACTTAATGGCGCATTCAGGGTCATCGCACATCTTCATACGCTCGAGGTGGCCGGGCGATGGCTACTCAAAGGCGGGCATGCCTTGATGCACTCAAACTTCGGCCTGCTTGGGATAGATCGATTATTGAGCCATTTCGGAATCAATTAGGGGGCGCAGCCCGTTAGGTTTTCCAATCCGCCCTGAAATGTGGTGGGATTAGCCGTAAGCAAGACAGCCTGACCCAGTGTTGAGCCAGCGGCGTCCTCTTACAGCCGTCCTTAACCTCAACAGGGAGAACTTTAAAGATGCCAATCGCAACCCCGGAAATTTATGCCCAAATGTTGGACCGCGCGAAGGCAGGCTCCTTCGCCTACCCAGCGATCAACGTCTCCTCTTCACAGACACTGATCGGTGCGATCCGCGGATTTGCAGAGGCGCAGTCAGATGGAATCATTCAAATCTCTTGGGGCGGAGCGGAATACCTCTCAGGTTCAACTGTAAAGAACATGGTCGATGGCGCAGTAGCGCTCGCCGAGTTCGCACATATTGTTGCTAAGAACTACAACGTCAACATCGGAATTCACACCGATCACTGCCCAGCCGAGAAGCTCGATGGCTTCATGCGTCCGCTCTTGGCTTTCGGCGCTGAGCGCATCAACTCAGGCAAGGCTCCACTCTTCAACTCACATATGTGGGACGGCTCAGCTGTATCAATGCCAGAGAACATGACCATCGCAAAAGAGTTGCTCGAGAAGTCAAAGGCTGCTCGCACAATTCTTGAAATCGAAATCGGCGTAGTTGGCGGCGAGGAAGATGGCATCGAAGCAAAGCACGATGCGAAGTTGTACTCAACTCCTGAAGATGCCTTGATGACCATCGATACTCTCGGCAACGATCCACATGCCCGCTACATGGTGGCAGCAACATTTGGAAATGTGCATGGCGTTTACAAGCCTGGCAACGTTGTTCTGCAACCCAAGATTTTGCAGACGCTGCAAGACGCGGTCGCTGCCAAGTTGGGTCTTCCTGCCGGTTCTAAGCCAATGGATCTCGTCTTCCACGGCGGCTCCGGCTCACTTCTCTCCGAGATTCGCGAATCTCTTGATTACGGTGTCGTAAAGATGAATATCGATACCGATACTCAATATGCATTTACTCGCCCGGTTGTAGATCACGTCTTCAAGAACTACGACGGGGTACTCAAGATTGATGGCGAAGTCGGAAATAAGAAGGCATACGATCCACGTGCCTGGGGTAAGGCTGCAGAGGCTGGCCTCGCAAAGCGCGTTGTTGAGGCTTGCGAAGATCTTCGTTCAACTGGAACCTCACTCAATAAGTAGTTCTCTTCCACGCACGATCTCTCAAGAAGGTTAGGAAAAAATGCCTGCTCTAGTACTGCTCGGCGCCCAGTGGGGCGATGAAGGTAAGGGTAAGGCGACCGATATCTTGGGAGATCGTGTTGACTACGTGGTTCGCTATCAAGGTGGCAATAACGCTGGACACACTGTTGTCATCGGCGATCAAAAGTACGCCCTTCACCTTCTGCCATCTGGAATCTTGAGTCCCAACGTCGTTCCTGTCATTGGTAACGGCGTAGTGATTGATCCTTCAGTACTTTTGGAAGAGATTCGCGGATTAAATGAGCGGGGAATTGATACTTCCAAGCTCAAGATCAGCACCAATGCTCACTTGATTACCCCTTATCACCGCACGATCGACAAGGTATCCGAGCGTTTCCTGGGTAACTCGAAGATCGGTACAACAGGTCGCGGAATCGGTCCGGCTTATGCCGACAAGATCAATCGCATCGGTATCCGCGTGCAAGATCTCTTTGATCCATCGATCTTGCGCCAAAAGATTGAGGCAGCGCTGCGCGATAAGAACCAAGTCCTGATAAAGGTATTTAATCGCAAGGGTATCGAGGTTGAAGAGGTTCTTCGGGAGTATCTCGGATATGCAGATATCTTGCGCCCTTATGTCACTGACACCGTGCTCCTTCTCGATCAAGCACTGAAGGCTGGCAAGAACGTGTTGCTTGAAGGTTCGCAGGGAACTCTGCTCGATGTCGATCACGGCACCTACCCCTTTGTTACCTCTTCCAACCCAACCGCGGGTGGCGCCTCTACTGGATCCGGAATTGGACCAACGAAGATCACCCGCGTTATCGGAATTGTTAAGGCGTATACAACCCGCGTTGGTTCCGGTCCATTTCCTACCGAACTCTTTGATGAGGATGGAGAGAAGCTCCGCACAATCGGCGGAGAGATTGGTGTAACAACTGGTCGCGCACGTCGCTGCGGTTGGTATGACGCACCTATCGCGCGTTACGCGGTTCGCGTAAATGGCCTCACTGATTTCTTTCTGACCAAACTCGATGTCCTTACTGGTTGGGAGCAGATTCCAGTTTGTGTCGCCTACGAAATTGATGGCAAGCGCGTTGAAGAGCTTCCATCATCACAATCAGATTTCCATCATGCGAAACCCATTTATGAATATCTTCCCGGCTGGAAGGAAGATATTTCAAAGGCTCGTAAGTTAGAAGATCTTCCAGAAAATGCTCGGGCGTACGTGAAATTTCTAGAAGAGATTTCCGGTGCTCCGATGAGCGCAATCGGTGTTGGCCCTGGTCGCGATGAGACGATCGTTGTAAAGGATCTCATTTGAAGGTTCTTCTGATTGGATCCGGTGGGCGCGAACATGCGCTTGCCCAGGCCTTAAAGCGGGATCCTCAATTAGAAGAATTACATGCGGCTCCAGGAAATCCAGGAATCGCTAACTTTGCAGCGCTGCACGCTATCGACACCGATGACAATTCTGCGGTCGTTGCTCTAGCTCAACTCCTGGAAATTGATCTTGTAGTGATTGGTCCCGAGAAGCCTCTTGTTAATGGCCTTGCCGATTCCCTGCGTTCGGCCGGGATCGCGACATTTGGTCCAAGTGCCATGGCGGCCTCTCTTGAAGGTTCCAAAGATTTTGCAAAGCAAGTGATGAGAGATGCGGGAGTTCCAACTGCCCGCAGCTTCACCTGCACCACAAAATCCGAGATGGAGGCAGCGCTCGACGCCTTCGGAGCGCCGTATGTTGTTAAGCACGATGGTTTGGCAGCAGGTAAGGGAGTTGTTGTTACTAGCGATCGACAGGTAGCCCTCGACCATGCCTACTTATCTCCGCGCGTCGTGATCGAAGAGTTTCTAGATGGACCCGAAATCTCTCTCTTCGGAATTTCTGATGGCACGACAATTCTGGCATTGCAACCGGCACAAGATTTTAAGAGAGCTCTCGATGGCGACTTAGGGCCAAACACTGGTGGCATGGGCGCCTACTCACCTCTGCCATGGGCGCCACTTGATATCGAGGAGCGCACTCTGCGCGAGGTCCTTAAGCCAACCATCGCAGAGATGCAGGCCCGAGATACACCCTTCATCGGCCTGCTCTACGCGGGGTTAGCTCTAACCTCCAAGGGCCTAAAGGTCATCGAATTTAATGCTCGTTTTGGCGATCCTGAGACCCAAGTACTGCTGCCCCGTCTTAAAACCCCGCTCGCCACCCTGCTCTACAAGGCTGCCACCGGACGACTTCATGAGGCTGCGCCACTGGAGTGGCTCGATGAGGCGGCAGTCACCGTTGTCCTCGCTGCCGAGGGCTACCCCGCGACTCCCGTTGTTGGTGATCCAATTACGGGGATCGCCTCTGTTGAAGATGCCTTCGTCTATCAAGCGGGTACCGGACTGCAGGACGGAATCTTGTGCTCGTCGGGAGGTCGGGTACTCGCGGTAACCGGCGTAGGCGAGACGCTGACAGATGCCAGGTTGCGTGCCTACAACGCCATATCTGCGCTCTCCCTTCGGGGGAGTTACTACCGAAGCGATATAGCGCTGGCGGCATCGACAGCAGACAAAGTACGAGAGAATTAAGCCATGAGCGTTTTAGCTGATCGTTACGCGTCGGCAAGGATGCGCTCCATCTGGTCCCCTGAATCCAAAATTATTCAGGAGCGCAATCTCTGGATAGCGGTGATGCGCGCACAATCTAAACTCGGCCACCATATCCCGGGCGAGGTGATCGCTGATTACGAAAAGCTCCTAGCTCATGTGGATCTGGCCTCGATTGATGCTCGCGAAAAATTAACGCGCCATGATGTCAAAGCCCGCATCGAAGAGTTCAACGCCCTTGCGGGACATGAGGCGATTCACGCCGGAATGACCTCACGCGATCTCACCGAAAATGTCGAAGCGATGCAGGTTCGAGATGGACTTCTCTTAGTGCAAGAGCGTGTTATTGCAGTTCTGGCGATGCTCGCTGAGCGAGCCGCCCAATATATTGATCAACCGATTACGGGACGCTCACACAATGTCGCGGCCCAAGTAACCACACTAGGTAAGCGCTTTGCATCCGCTGCCGAAGAACTTCTCTTCGCATACGAACGTCTAGAAAACTTGATCGAGCGATATCCCATCCGCGGAATCAAAGGTCCAGTTGGTACTGCCCAAGATTCAGTAGATCTTCTCGGCAGCGCTTCTGCCCATGAAGAGTTAGAGCGTGAAATTGCCACCCACTTAGGATTCAACCGCCTCTTGGATTCAACGGGGCAGATCTATCCGCGCTCCTTTGATTTTGATGTAGTGACCACGTTGGTACAACTAGCAGCAGCGCCATCCTCCTTCGCAACATCTATTCGCTTGATGGCGGGCGCAGAACTTGTGACAGAAGGTTTTAAGGCTGGGCAAGTTGGATCAAGTGCAATGCCACATAAGATGAATACGAGATCGTGCGAGCGAGTCAATGGTTTGTCAGTTATCTTGCGGGGCTACGCCTCAATGGTTGGCGAGCTGAGCGGCGACCAGTGGAATGAGGGTGATGTATCGTGCAGCGTGGTGCGCAGAATCGCACTCCCAGATGCCTTTTACGCTATCGACGGTCTTCTCGAAACATTTATGACAGTGCTCGGAGAGTTCGGCGCATTTCCTGAAGTGATCAATGCGGAACTCACTCGTTACCTCCCCTTCCTTGCAACAACCAAGATCTTGGTTGCGGCCGTGAAAGCCGGTTTGGGTCGCGAAGTCGCACATGAAATTATTAAGGAACACGCTGTTGCTGCCGCATTGGGAATTCGTCAAGGAAAGCCCAACACAATGATCGATGCTTTAGCCGCCGATCCACGGATGCCGCTTGATAGGGTCGCTCTCGAATCTCTCCTTTCGACCCCACTTGAATTTACCGGTGATGCGATCGCACAGACCAATCGAGTTATTAATCGCATTGAAGCGATTACATCAAAGCACCAACAGGCGGCTCAGTATCGCCCCTCAAGTATTCGGTGAGCACGGTGATAGCAGGGTGGGATCACCTGCGTAGTGGAAAAGTCCGTGACTTATATACAAACTCTGCTGGCGAACTTCTGATTGTTGCCAGTGACCGTATTTCTGCATTTGATTACATTCTGCCCACTCTGATCCCTGGTAAGGGCAAACTGCTTACGCAACTTTCTCTCTTCTGGTTTGAGATGTTCTCTGATTTAGTTCCTAACCATCTGATTAGCACTGATGTGCCCGCAGAGGTGAAAGATCGTGCAGTGATTGTGAAGACGCTCGAAATGTTTCCTATTGAGTGCGTCGCTCGTGGGTATCTGACTGGCTCAGGCTGGGTGGAGTATCAACGCTCACAATCAGTTACGAGCATAGATTTGCCGGCAGGACTTCTCGATGGCTCGAAGCTGCCAGAGAATATCTTCACCCCGGCGACGAAGGCAGAGATGGGTGATCACGACGAAAACATCTCCTTCGCCAGAACTGTCCAGATCATTGGCGAATCGGATGCCTCCGAGTTGAAGGCTTTGACCTTAAAGCTCTATGCGACCGCCCACGATTACGCCGCCACGCGCGGAATTATTCTTGCTGATACCAAATTTGAATTCGGCCGCGATGCCACAGGTAGAATCTGCCTAGGCGATGAAGCCTTAACTCCAGACTCTTCCCGTTTTTGGTCTGCTGACACTTGGAAGCCAGGCGGCGCACAACCCTCCTTTGATAAGCAATACGTTCGCGATTGGTTACTCGCCTCGGATTGGGATCGCAAGAGCCCACCTCCCGAATTGCCAACTGAAGTTGTCGAGAAGACTCGTGAACGCTACGAAACTGCTTTCACGCTCCTGACCGGAAGGAATATCTAATGGCCACCATCGT
>DAIMCZ010000038.1:0-9420 GCA_036726125.1 Candidatus Nanopelagicaceae bacterium | reverse complement strand
CACCTTCATCTGTAATCAGTCCGCTTTCCAAGAGAGCACTGGCTGCTTCGTAACCAAGGACATCGATATCGAGTGCCGCACGCGAGCCGATATAAAAGAGGCGCTCGCGAAGTTGTGCAGGGCAGCTCTGCGAATTGGGGCAGCGGATATCTACATCGCCACTGGAAATCGCTTTGAGTTTGGTGCCGCAATCGGGGCACTTAGTTGGCATAACGAAGGCGCGCTCGGATCCATCACGCTTTTCGACGACCGGTCCGAGTACTTCTGGAATCACGTCGCCCGCTTTGCGAATGACAACGGTATCGCCGATCAAGATTCCTTTGCGGAGTACCTCTTCTTGATTATGCAGCGTGGCGTTGGAAACAGTTGAACCCGCGACAACGACTGGTTCCATAAATGCGAATGGTGTGACACGACCGGTGCGGCCGACGCTCACTTTGATATCGAGAAGTTTGGTGGTGACTTCAACAGGTGGGTACTTATAAGCGATCGCCCACTTTGGTGCGCGTGAAGTGAAGCCGAGTTGGTTCTGGACTTCGATCTCATTGACCTTAATGACTACGCCATCGATTTCGTGCTCGACATCATGACGATGGGTTTGGTAATACGCGACGAACTTTTCGACCTCTTTGCGGGTCTTAACGACTTTGTAGCGATCGCTGGTCGGAAGTCCCCAGGATTTGAGAAGTTCGTAGGCCTCGGATTGGCTGGTGAAACCCGCACCTTCGATCGCGCCGACACCGTGCACGACCATCGATAGCGGACGGCTTGCTGTAACGCGTGGATCCTTTTGGCGCAGCGAACCTGCCGCTGCGTTACGTGGATTAGCGAAGGCGGCCTTACCGGACTCCTGAATCTCTTCGTTAAATTCATTAAACGCTTTGATCGGGAAGAAGACTTCGCCGCGGACTTCTAGAAGGGCGGGGATATTTTTCCCGTTTAGCTCATGCGGAATCACCGCAATAGTTTTGATATTGAGCGTGACATCTTCGCCAGTAACTCCATTGCCGCGAGTTAGCGCTTGTACCAACTTACCTTCGCGATAGAGCAGATTGATCGCAAGCCCATCGACCTTTACCTCGCAGAGCCAGGTGTTCTGCACCCCAGCCTTTTCGATGCGATCAAACCAGGTAGCAAGTTCATCTAGACCAAAGACGTTGTCGAGCGACGTCATCTTCTGAATGTGATCGTGCGCCTCAAAACCGGTAGCAAATCCCCCACCGACAATCTGAGTCGGTGATTCGGCGGAGCGATACTGCGGGTACTTGTTTTCGAGAGCTTCTAATTGCTTGAGCTTGGTATCGAACTCGGCATCGCTGATGATCGGCTTATCGAGGACGTAGTAACGAAATTGGTGGTCACGTAGCTCTTCGGCCAATGCGGCAATCTGCTCGGCGATCTGCGCTGACATATGCAAAAACTACAGGGTAGCGCTGACGGTAGCCGAGCCCACAACGCGATCGCCATCGTAAATGACTAGACCTTGGCCCGTCGCAAGGCCCAAGAGCGGCTCATCGAGCACAGCGGTGATTGATGATGCGGTAGTCGTGTAGGTGCATGGGAGCGCTGCGCCATGCGCGCGAATCTGCGCAAAGCCGCGATGCTCGGTATCGACAACAGGTGGCACGCCGCACCAGATCGGCTTCTCGCCAATGATCGTGGTGATCGCAAGTGCTTCCTTGGTGCCGACGACCACTGTGTTGGACTTTGGTTCGATCTTAAGAACATAACGTGGAACGCCACCTTCGGCAGGGACGCTCAGGCCAAGGCCGCGACGCTGACCGATTGTGTAGGTGTAAGCGCCTTGGTGTTCACCGACTTGGTTGCCAGCCTCATCAACGATGGGGCCCGCCTCGCTACCTAAGCGATCGCGCAACCACCCTGCATTGTTTCCCGATGGGATAAAGCAGATGTCATGGCTGTCGGGCTTGTTAGCAACGTAAAGTCCGCGCGCCTTCGCCTCTTTGCGCACATCTTCCTTCTTGGTATCGCCGAGTGGAAACATTGCACCCGCGAGTTGGCGAGCGGTAAGTACTGCAAGGACATACGACTGATCTTTAAGTGGATCCACCGCTCGATGCAGAGTGCGACCGATCTCGGACTCCTTCATGATCGCGTAGTGACCAGTAGCAACTGCGTCGTAGCCCAGAGCGCTGGCGCGATCAAGGACCGCTTCGAACTTAATCTTCTCGTTGCAACGCAGGCAGGGGTTGGGTGTGCGACCTTGCGCATACTCTTCGATGAAATTTTCTACGACGCCGGCGTGGAACTCTTCGGCCATATCCCATATATAAAAAGGAATACCGATCATGTCCGCGGCGCGACGGGCATCGTGCGAATCTTCGATGGTGCAACAGCCGCGTGCACCAGAGCGATACTTCTGTGGGTTGGATGAAAGTGCGAGGTGGACTCCAATAACTTCGTGGCCGGCATCAACGGCGCGGGCAGCGGCAACCGCGGAGTCGACCCCGCCGCTCATCGCTGCGATTACCTTCACGCTTTCGCTCCCTTAGTTGCGGCGCGCACTTGCGCGACGACGCCAGCTATTACCTCACCGACCAGATTGATCTCGGCCTCGGTAGTTGATGTTCCCAGCGAGAAGCGTAACGAAGCGCGCACATCGCGCTCTTCCAATCCCATCGCAAGCAGCACGTGACTAGGTCGTTGCACGCCAGCACTGCAAGCAGATCCAGTCGAGGATGCAATTCCTGCGTTATCGAGCATTAATAATAAGGAATCACTTTCTGTGCCAGGGAAGGTGATGTTGAGGATGCCAGGCAACATGGCGAGTGAACTGCCGTTGACCTTTGCATCGGGAACTGCTTCGAGCACACGCTTGGCCAAGAGCGAGCGCATCCCCGAAACGCGCGCATAATTCTCTTCGCGATGTTCTGCCGCCCACTTGGCAGCAACTGCAAAAGCGACGATCGAAGGGGCATTGAGCGTGCCACTGCGAATATCGCGCTCCTGTCCCCCGCCATGCAAGACAGGGGTGATATCAATGCCGCGCTTGAGGATCAGCGCTGCCACACCGAGTGGTCCCCCAATCTTGTGCGCACTAATGGTCGCCGAAGTCGGGCCCAACTCTGCGAAATCAAAAGGCACCTTCCCAAAGCTCTGGACCGCATCGGTGTGCACGGGGATCGTGCCTGCCAGGGCTACGACCTCGGCGATCGGCTGAATCGTCCCGATCTCGTTATTGGAGTGCATCACACAGATCAGCGCGATGTGATCGCGTTCGGCTTTGATGATCTCGGCGAGCGCATCCAAGTCGATCAGCCCGTGGGCCAGGATCGGCACGTGGATCACGATCGCACCTTCGTGCTCTTCGAGCCATTCGACCGGTTCTAAGGTGGCATGGTGCTCAAAGGCGGCCACAACGATGACGTTGCAGGTCAGATCAGCCTCGACCGCCTTCCAATAAAAGCCCTTGATCGCCAGGTTGTTGGCCTCGGTCCCGCTGCCTGTGAATATGACCTCGCTGGGGGAGCAATTCAGCAGCCCGGCGATCGTCTCGCGCG
Source organism: Candidatus Nanopelagicaceae bacterium (assembly GCA_036726125.1). Lineage (GTDB taxonomy): Bacteria > Actinomycetota > Actinomycetes > Nanopelagicales > Nanopelagicaceae > PALSA-747. Next base: position 5,899 of record DAIMCZ010000038.1, on the reverse strand, counting down.
CCTCTTCGACCTTCTTGCGGACCGCTCGCCCCGCAGTATGCAGGCTGGAGGCGTTGCCGAACTCCTTGATCTGGGTGGTCAGAGCCTCGAGGGCCTCTGGAATCATGGGCGTGGTCGCCGCGTGATCCAGGTAGATATCCATGCCCTAAGTCTACGAACTTAAGCGCTTTATGAGTTCACCTGACCTTCAGCAACGCGTTACCTCAAGGGCGGATTTAGGCTTGATTGAGGGCTGACCATAGGGGTCATGAGAGTCGCAATAGTTACAGAGAGCTTCCTGCCTCAGGTCAACGGCGTCACCAATTCTGTCCTTCGCGTCCTCGAATTCCTAGAGTCGCAAGGCCACCAAGCGATGGTAATCGCTCCCGAGTCAGATGGCGGTCCACGCGAGTACCACGGCGCTCGCATCAAGCGCGTACCAGCTCTGCCACTTCACAGCATTCTCCCAATCGGACTCCCAGTCGCTGTTCCTTCGCGCAAGCTCGAATATTTGATCGATGGCTTCGCTCCCGATGTTCTCCACTTAGCTTCACCATTTGCTCTCGGCGGATACTCAGCCCGCATCGCGCGTCGCCTAGGGCTGCCTTCACTTTCGATTTACCAGACCGATCTCGCCGGCTTCGCGCGCCACTATGGAATGAATATCGCGCATAGCTCGCTCCGTAAGATCGTTGGAAAGATTCACACCGCAACAGATCGCACTCTTGCTCCTTCGAGTGCGGCTTGTGGCGATTTGCGCGAACAGGGAGTACCCAACGTCCACTTGTGGCGCCGCGGAGTTAACACGACGCTCTTTCATCCGTCGAAGCGCGACGATCTGCTTCGCCACTCGTGGGGCGCATCAAATAAGTTGATCGTGGGTTATGTAGGTCGCCTTGCTAACGAGAAGCGCATTTCAGATCTTGCAATCTTGGATCGCGATTCACGCGTACAACTTGTAATTGTCGGCGAAGGTCCTGCGAGCGAGAAGTTACAGCGTGATCTTCCTAATGCTATCTTCACAGGATTTAAATCCGGCGAAGATCTTGGAACTGCTTACGCCAGCTTTGATCTCTTTATCCACCCTGGCCCTAACGAGACTTTCTGCCAAGCCGTACAAGAGGCGCTATCTGCCGGAACTCCTTGCATCGTTCCGCTTACCGGTGGACCTGCAGACTTGGTAACAAATGGGGCTACTGGTTACATCATTGATACCAGCGATGCCAAGGCTCTTCTTTCAACCGTTGAACACTTCTTGTCTCGCAGCGATCGCACAGAGATGTCACTAATGGCGCGTGATTCAGTCGAGACCCGCACATGGGGCGCCATCAATCGTCAATTGATCGGTCACTACAACGCTGTGATCGAAGCCCGCCACGGCTCAAGCCACCCAATCGGAGCTGTTGCATGAGGATCGTTCACGTTGCAAACTTTTACGGACCAAACTCCGGTGGTATCAAAACAACTCTGCACGAGCTAGGTCGCGGCTACCTTAAGTACGGTCATGACTTCATCTACATCGTTCCAGGCACACAGTTCTTGCAGGAGCAGACGCCGTACGGTCGCAAGATCACCCTTCCAAGCGTCATCCTTCCTGGCAGCGGTAGCTACCGGATTATTAAGTCCAATAAGAAGTTGCGCGCATTGATCGCTGAACTCAAGCCCGATCGGATTGAGATCTCAGATCGCTTTACGCTACTTAATATCGGCAAGTTCGCTCGTCGCAACGGAATCCCTACCGTTGTATTTAGCCACGAGACGCTGCGCGGCCTGGCTAATCGCTTCTTGCCGGTCTGGTTGCCCCGCAAGGCGATCGTTAACTGGCACAACCGCCGCTTGGCTCGCAACTTCGATCACGTGATTGCTACGACAGAATTTGCAGCTGCCGAGTTCCGCGAAATCGGTACAAAGAACTTGGTGAAGATCCCTCTTGGAGTAGATCTCATCAACTTCAGCCCTGATCATCACTCCCCTGAATTTCGTCAAGAGCTCCTCAAAGGTTCTGAGGTTCTATTGGTCCACTGTGGCCGCTTATCTCCTGAGAAGGAGCCACAACGCTCGATCGAGGCACTCATTGAACTCCGCAAGCGCGGCATCGATGCTCGACTAGTCATCGTTGGAATCGGTCCGATGTGGAAGAAGATTCGCCTGATGGCTAAGGAACTACCGGTTGATACCTTGGGTTACATCGCAGATCGCAAGCGTGTGGCTGCAATTCTTTCCAGCGCAGATGTTTCGTTGGCCCCAGGACCACTCGAAACTTTCTGCTTATCTGCACTTGAATCAATCGCGAGCGGAACTCCAGTTGTTGCATCACAGAGCAGCGCGGTTGGCGAATTCTTGAAGGTTAACTTGAAGAACCCTGCAGGTGCAGTTGCTGCAGACAATGGTGTGGCCTTCGCAGATGCGATCGAATCACTTTTGTATCGCCCTAAGTTGCGCGGCGTTGCGCGTGGCGCAGCTGCAGCGCTGCCATGGGATAAGACAATTCATTTGATGATGTTGTTGCACGGCATTGAAGGGATCGGTAGCAAAACTCCTTCGGTAGTAATTAAGAGAAAGTTGATGATCGCATCATGACGACTCTCGCTCCGCAACAGACCCGCCAAGTTCGCTTCACCGTGATCGGTGACTCTGCGGCATTTGGAACTGGTGACACCGACGAACTCGGTAATCCGCGTGGTTGGGGTTACTACCTCAGCGAGGTCTTCCAAGATTCTTGCCAGTACTTCAATTTTTCCCGTCCCGGCGCGAAGTCTGGCGAAGTGAAGAGTGTGCAACTCCCCCGCGCGCTAGAAACTACTCCGGATATCTGCGCCGTTATCGTGGGCGGTAACGATATGTTGCGCAATGGTTTCGACCCTCGCACGCTCTACGAGAATATTTCACATACCTGTCGCGAACTCATGACCCGTGGTACCGAAATCATCATGGTTGAACTCCACGATCCGGGTGAGATCCTGCGCGTTCCTCGTCTGCTTAAGCGCGTGATTCGTCGCCGCGTCAACGCAGTTAATGCGGTCTATTACCAAGTTGCTCGCGAACTCGATTTGATCTTGATCCGCACCCGCAATATTCCACAAGTACACGATGTCTCGAATTGGCACATTGATCGCATGCATCCTGGTCCTCGTGGTCACAAGTTGTTGGCACGTGAGATGGCATCTGAACTGCAAGCTCGTGGTTGGAAGATTGATATGCCTGCGCCAGAGGCTGCGGACATTCACTCCCGTGCTGCGAAGATTTGGTGGCTGATTTGCAAGGGTGTTCCATGGTTCTTGAAGCGTTCAGTGGATCTGCTTCCTGTTGCGCTCATTTTGATGGCAATTGAGGCGATTCGCGTATTAATTGAGGTAATTGCGAAGGGGTACTCGGCAGTAACCGATAAGCGCGCATAAACTTTTAAAATGCTCGCTCTCTTAGCCCCGGGTCAGGGTGCGCAAAATCCAGGATTCTTAAGTCCTTGGTTGGAAGATGCGACCTCGCGTGCACTCCTTGAAAATTGGTCGACACTCATTGATCTAGACCTCGTCACCCTTGGTACAACTGGCGATGCTGATGAGATTCGCGAGACCTCACACGCTCAACCTTTGCTCGTTGCAGCAGGACTCATCTCGGCGATGCAGACCTTTGCCGGGCAAGACCTTTCCTTTGATTACTTTGCTGGCCACTCAGTCGGCGAGATCACCGCAGCCAGTTTGGCGCGGGCCTTTGATGGCGATGCCGCTATGACCTTGGTCAATGTTCGCGGTCGCGCTATGTCCACAGCCGCAACCGGAAGCAATACCGGTATGTCGGCGGTACTCGGTGGAGAGCGTGAAGTTGTCGTCGCTGCCCTCTTGGCGATGGGGTTAACCCCTGCCAATGAGAATGGTGGCGGTCAGATTGTTGCTGCAGGGCCTCTGGAAGCGCTTGCTCTGCTCAGTGAAAATCCTCCAGCGGGAGCTCGAGTCCGTCCTTTGCAGGTTTCCGGAGCCTTCCATACCAACGTCATGCAACCCGCAGTGACCAAGTTGGCCGATGCCGCCCACGAGATCGACGTTAATAATCCCGTCGCCCCAGTGATTTCTAATAGAGATGGTGCAATCATTACCAACGGTGATGAGCTGCTCGCTCGCATCGTCGGCCAGGTCTCTGGCCCTGTTCGATGGGATCTCTGTATGGCGACTCTCGCCACGCAAGGCGTGACCGGAGTAATCGAGGTTGCTCCTGGTGGAACTCTTACGGGCCTGGTCAAGCGTGCCCAACCTGGCATCGAACTCTTTGCCATCAAGACCCCCGACGAAATTGAAGGGGCGCGCGAATTCGCTCGCACTCATGGTGGCAAATAATGGCTATTAAATTTTCGACACCTACCCAGAATGCCCGCATTCTCTCTGTCGGTGCTTATCGTCCACCTCGCGTAGTCCCTAACTCCGAGCTCGTCGAGCGCATTGATTCTTCCGATGAATGGATTCAGCAACGCACTGGTATCCAGACCCGCCATTGGGCGGCCGAGGACGAATCAGTCACCGATATGGCTGTTAAGGCTTCGCGCATCGCGATCGAGCGCGCCGGCTTAACCCCGCAAGATATCGACACCATTATCTTTGCGACGATTACCTATCCTTATCAAACTCCAAGTGCATCGACCGAAGTTGCTCTACAACTTGAGATCAAGAACGCCGCAGCGTTCGACGTTGGTGCTGCCTGCGCTGGTTTCTCTTACAGCCTTGGACTGGCAAATGACATGCTGCGCTCCGGCTCAGCAAAGTACGTCTTGGTGATCGGTGCCGAGAAGATTTCCGACTTCCTCGACCTTGATGATCGCGCTACCTCATTTATCTTTGCCGATGGTGCGGGCGCTGTTGTTGTTGGTCCATCTGATGAAGTTCGTATCGGAGCCACGCTCAGTGGATCTGATGTTGAAAACCGCGACGCGATCGCGATGATTCCATCATGGACTGCTTATAAGCCTGGCTCTGCCATCACCGAAACGGCTTGGCCCGTAATCCATCAAGAAGGTCAGAAAGTTTTCCGCTGGGCCGTTTATGAAATCGCCAAGGTTGGTAAAGAGGTCATCGCTAGTTCAGGCCTTACCCCAGCTGATATCGCCGCCTTTATCCCGCACCAAGCCAATGAACGCATCATTGATTCCCTCGCAAAGTCGATGGAACTACCCGATAGCGTTGTGATCGCCCGCGATATCCGGACCACCGGAAATACCTCCGCGGCATCGATCCCGCTTGCGATGGATGCGCTCCTCGCAGAACACCCAGAGTTACACGGCAAGAATGCTCTACTGATCGGCTTTGGAGCTGGACTGGTTTACGCCGGTCAAGTCGTGGAATTACCTCCTCAACCCAAGTAAGAACCACCACAAGAACCACCCTAAGAAAAGGAATATGACAAATGGCACTAACTCAAGATGAAGTACTTGCAGGAATCAAAGAGATCGTCGTAGAAGTTGCTGGCGTCGATGCAAGCAAGATCGAGATGAGCAAGAGCTTTAGCGATGACCTAGAAGTTGATTCACTCAGCATGGTCGAAGTTATCGTTGCCGCTGAAGAGAAGTTCGGCGTAAAGATTCCTGATGAGGAAGTCACCAAGATGGGCACCGTTGCAGATGCCGTTAACTTCATCGTCGAAGCTTCTAAGTAATTACAACTCACTAATTACAAATAACTAGGAGTAACCAAAAGAATATGAGCGATAGAACCCGCGTTGTAGTCACTGGTCTAGGAGCAACTACTCCCCTCGGAGGAGATGTTCCTAGTACGTGGGCTGCCCTACTTGCCGGCAAGAGCGGTGCTAGGTTGCTTGATGAGCCTTGGACCGAAGTTTCGACCGTCAAGTTTGCGGCGCGGGTCGCTGTTGAACCCAGTGAGGTTATGGAGCGCGTTGAGATGCGCCGCCTCGATCGCTCTGAACAATTTGCAGT
>DAIMCZ010000037.1:6430-9519 GCA_036726125.1 Candidatus Nanopelagicaceae bacterium | reverse complement strand
GGCCACTTTTTGTTTGAGGAAGAGCGCACCTGCCAGCGATGTATCGGGAGTGAAGCCCCAACTAACAGCGGCGACGTCGCAAGGTAATGAGTAAGTTGAGTGAACGGCAAAATCGCTATCAATATTTGCAATGGTCACTGACTCGAGAACTCCACTCGCGCCTGCATGCGCTGCCACTACCGCTTGGCGATAACGTATTGGAACTTTGCTGCGGCGCAGCGTGAAGAGATACCCCAGCCCTTCGATCGCCTTCGCTGGATTGCGCAAGAGAGCGATCGTTCCACCCAGCCACCTGTACTTGCTGGCGGCTTCGACGACTCCAACAACATTGCCCCCGCGAATGGCGATACCCGCAGCTACGGGAAGTAAGAAAGGTCCAGTACCAGCGATAACTATCTTCGTACCGGCAATTACTCCTTGACCCTTGAGGAGCGATTGCGCTGCCCCCGCGGTCATGACCCCGGGAATATCCCATCCAGGGAAGGGGAGAGAGCGATCATAAGCACCCGTGGCAAGGATGAGTCGATTCGTTCTGAAGGTTGTTCCCGCACTTCTTAAAATAATCTCTTCATCGATCACCGATGCGCTCCAGATTGAGCACGCGCTATGAATCGTGATTCGCGAATTGGCTCGGACGGCATCCATCAAGAGCGAACCTCTATCAAAGTCATGGTGCACTTCTTGATTGAGGAGTTCATCCGCACTATGTCGCCAGTACTGCCCGCCCAGTTTTGTAGATGAGTCGAGCAGACCCACCTGCAAACCGGCATTGGCCGCATACTTTGCAGCATTAAGACCAGCAGGTCCTGCTCCAACGACGATTACTTGGTACTTAATTTCCATGCTGTACCTCAATTACCATCCCTTGCTGCAAGAGCGTGATGCAGCTGCGCAGATTCTTCTGCCCATCGATCGTGATGAGGCAGTCGTAACAAACTCCGATCCCACAGAAGAGTCCGCGCGCCTTCTCTTCATGTCGGGTAAGTCGGGTGATCCGCTCCTCATTTGCAATGAGCGCCGCCGCTACCGATTGACCCTCCACTCCAGATAACTCTTGGCCATTAAAAGTAAAGGTGATCATGCGGAACCCTCCAATGCAAAGCGCTTGGGAGAGAAGGGAGTCGGGTTCATGAAGGAACCTCTTTCTAAGATCCCATCCCGAATCAACTCAGCACTTGCTGGTGCTAACCCAATCCCCGCACCCTCATGTCCCGCGTTGTGCCAGAGCCCTTTGATGCGGGCATCTTCCCCAATGACAGGGAGATGATCGGGGGCGTAAGGTCTAAAACCACGGTAGACGCGTAGTAATTGGATGCCAGCCAGAATGGGGAAGAGTTCAATTGCTTGGCGGGCCAAGATGGAGAGAACAGGGAAATCTATTCCCTCCTTAAAACCGACTCTCTCTCGCGAGGCGCCGATCAAAATGGTTCCATTCTGCGTTCCTTCGACAACGGCACTGGATTGCAGATCCGAATCGTCGCTAGAAACATTGGCCACGTACTCAGCGTCGTAGACCTTATGAAAAATAATTTGCCGTGTAGGCGCGGTGACGAGAATGAATCCGCGCCGCGGAGCGATGGGTAGGTGCGATCCAGCTAATTCAGCAATCTGCCCCGCCCACGTACCCGTCGCATTGATGACCAGAGGCGCGTTAAATTTCCCTTTGCTTGTTTCGACCGCAGTCACTGCACCGTTACGAATTTCTAGTGCAGTAACCGTTGCACCTCCGATAAATTCACCACCGCGATTCTTAACAGTGCGCATCATTTGAGCCGCCGCCAACATGGGCTGGCATTGCGCATCCTGCGGGTAGAAGGCCCCCTCCGTGATTGTGGGAGAAAGATGCGGCTCTAACTGGCGCAACTCCGTCGTTGAAATGTCCTGCACCGCGATCCCCGAACTGCGTTGTGCTCTACCTAGCGTCCGCAAGTTCTTGACGCCGGCTTCGCTACGCGCAACGACGATTCCGCCCTTCGCCTCCAACTCAAAGCCGCCACCGATATCTTCACTTACTTCAAACCAAGCATCGCGAGAGCGCAGCGCCAGTTCTAACTCAGCTCCGGGTTCTTTATCGCTCACGAGAATATTTCCCTCGCCCGCGCTAGTCGTTCCTTGTGCAACGTTGCCACGATCCACGATAAGCACTTTGAGTCCCGCATTAACAAGAGCGAGGGCTGTGCTGGTGCCAACAACTCCAGCACCGATAACGACCGCATCAAATCCCTGGGGTTCGGCCACGAGGCAATAGTAGAACCATGTGCAGATCTTGCGCCTGCCGATACACTTTTCGGCATGAGTAAATTACGTTGGGGTTTTTTAAGTGCCGGTGGAATTGCTAATGCTGTCGCCGACGATTTTCGAATTGCAGGGATCACGATTCAGGCAGTGGGTGCGAGAGATTTGGCGAAAGCTAATGAATTCGCAGATAAGTTTGGAATTCCAAATCGCCATCAAGGCTACGAGGCTCTGGTTAACGACCCTGAAGTCGACGTTGTCTACGTATCAACCCCTCACCCTTGGCACCACGAGCACACCCTGCTCGCTCTCAATGCCGGAAAGCACGTCTTACTCGAAAAGCCATTCACAATTAATGCACGCGAGGCTCAAGAGATTGAAGATCTCGCCACAGCCAAGAAGTTATTTGTCCTTGAGGCGATGTGGACCCGCTTCCTTCCATCGATGGATGCCATCTTCGAGGTTATCAACTCCGGAATTTTGGGCGAGATCAAGTTGATCACAGCAGATCACAGCCAATATCTGCCTCACGTACCTAGACTTTGGGAGCCTGAGTTGGGCGGTGGAGCACTCCTCGATCTAGGAATCTACCCGGTCTCTTTTGCCGTTCGCGTTCTAGGATTCCCTGCCACAGCGACCGCTAAAGCAACACTTACTGGTCAACAGGTTGATGAGACAACATCAATCATCTTTGAATACGAGAGCGGCGCGCAAGCAACTCTGACCACCTGCATGTCCGCAGCCGGACCTGTGACGGCCACCGTTGTAGGCACCTACGGAAGAATCGAAATCGATAAATCCTTCTACAACCAGACCTCATTCCGGGTTTATAACCAGGGAGGGGAGGTCATCCA
>DAIMCZ010000037.1:0-6330 GCA_036726125.1 Candidatus Nanopelagicaceae bacterium | reverse complement strand
AGCGAGTCGAGAATTGAGGCAGCTCTAGAAGCTCCTGGAATTGGAATGGAAGTCGGGAACTGCGCCAGATGCCAAGCGATAGTGAGTGCGTAGGCAGTGACGCCCTTCTCTCCAGCGAGACGATCAAAGGCACCAAATTCGCCGGTAGCAATCTTTTGAAAATTTGAACCGCCACCAAGCGGTGACCAAGGCAGGTACGCGATCCCGAACTCGTTGCAGATATCGATCACATCGGCGGAGAGTCGGTAGCGCGGACTAAATTCATTCTGCACTGAAACAATTCCACCCTCAGAAGGTTTTCCACCGATAGCGATAGCGCGTCGCAACTGTTCAGCGTTGACGTTGCTCAATCCGATTGCTCCGACATACCCATGCTCTTTAAGGGACATAACATTTTCAAATTGCTCTTCGAAGGTTAGCGAAGTGTCTAAACGATGGTGCTGCCACAGCGGGATCTTGGAGAGCCCCATCTTTGCGGCGGAAGCTTCAACGGCGCGGTAGAGGTAGTGTCGTGAAGCGTTGCGCCCAGGTAATCCCCACCAGTTGTCACCTTTAGCGCGAGTGAATCCACCTTTTGTAGCAATTACAACTTTTGACTTTGCTTCCGGGCTACCAGTCCAGCTTCTAAATGCTTCTCCTACCAAGATCTCGTTGTGGCCCATCGCATTCCACGCTGGTGCGTAGATGTCGGCAGTATCGAGAAGTTGGATCCCTGCATCGAGGGCGGCATGAATTACACCGATCGCTGCGTCGCGGTCATCGAGGATCCACTTGTTGCGATCCGTTGCCATGGAAAGGGGCATGCATCCCAAACCAACTGCAGTTACTTCGTAGGGACCAAGAGTGCGTTTTAGTGTCATGCACAAAAGATAGTGGTTACGTCAAGGATATGGAGAGTGAAGAGATCGGGAGTGCTAGATGTGAGACGACGATGACGACGCGATCCGATAGTTTCTCATTTACCCGGAGCGAAATTCTCTCCACCATCTGCGCATCGAGAAACTCATACGGCTCATCAAGGATAAAGATCGGAGTATCTCGGAGCAGTAGCCGAGCCAAGCGCAATCGTTGCTTTTCGCCTCCAGAGAAGTTGTATCCGAGCGGCCCAACCATCGTATTTAAACTCTCAGGAAGGTTCACGACAAATTCATCTAGTTCGACAAGAGCCAGGACTGCAAACAGTTCAATGTCACTCGCCTCCGGATTTCCAATCTTGAGGTTTTCGCGGATCGAAGTTCCGAAGAGATAGTCATCTTGGAGCAGGGTCGAAAAGAGATGCGAGTCAGACAAACTTAATTGGCGGCCGTTCAAGAGGATTTCCCCTGAATATGGAGCGAAACCAAGTATGGAGTTAATGATGGAGGACTTTCCGGAACCGGAACGACCCGTGATCAGAAGGGTCTGTCCGTTTGAAATTTGAGCGGAGATACGTTGCGTGTGCGCTCCAGGGATAAGGGGCAGCAACTCCTTCAACTCCAAAGTTATCTCACCAGCGACGAAACTCTCTTCGTGCACAGAATCGCTTACGACAGAGCCTATAAGCGGATCAATCTGAGATATCGCTCCCAGGATCTGGCGCAATTGTGAGAATGCAGCGGGAAGGGAACTCATACCATCGAAAATCACCAGAGGAAGCAGCGCGATCACCGCAATGTTGATCCCCGCCAATTGGTGGCGTAGCGCTCCCTCAGCTGCAAACCAAAGCGCGGCGATAACGCTGCTACCGAGAGCTAGGAAGTAGAAAGCGGAGGCAAATCCAGACCTTCTTGCGTTTCGACTTTCTACCCGTTCAATCTTCCCTTGCTCATCGCGAATCTGTGCCAAGAGATCTTGGTCGTAATTAAATATCAATGACTCGGGGGCAGATTCAGCGATTTGAACAATCTGGTCAAAGAGAGCGCTCTCATCTTTGCGGGAATCGACGCTACCGGAAGAGAGGACTGCGAGAAGAGGTATAACGAAAGATGTAACAAGAAAGATCAAGCCGATTACATAGCCACAAGATGGAAGCAGCCAATGGATGATCGTTACTCCAGATACCCCGGAGATGATCGCCGCAAACCATGGGGATGCGACGCGTAGCCAAAGGTCCTGTGCCAATTCCACATCGTTGATAACACGCGAGAGAAAATTGCCGCGGTGTAGTTGCGCGTAATCGGAAGGGGCTAGCCGGCTTAGCTTTTCGTATATGCGCAGACGTAGAGCGCTCTGAATTTTCAGTGCGCTGTTGTGCTCCACGATACGACTGCCATATTTCAGGGCTCCACGAGATAAGCCAAAGAAACGGACGCTAACGATGGCGACTTCCAGAACAAGTACAGGTGGTCTCGTCGAGGCCATTGAGATCAGCCAAGCACTGGTCGCGAGAAGCCCGACCGCCGCTCCAAGAGAGGCGCCACTGAGGAGAACGGCTGAAACCATCTCTCGCCACTCTGACTTACAAATTCTCAATAAATTCCTCACGCGGTGACCCCTATCTGCGTGATGCTCTTTGCAGATTCGATCAAGAGTTCCCGGTGGGAGATGAGCAAGATCATTGCGCCGGCCTTGGCGCGTGCCGCCAGGAGCTCAGAGATTCTCTCCTCCGAAATATCGTCGATAGAGGCTGTTGGCTCATCCAATATGAGCAACGGGGCCCCTTTAAGTAGAGCGCGCGCTAAGGCCACCTTTCGCATCTGACCGATAGAGAGTTTTTGGCGAGTGGTGCCAAGTTCCGTCTGTAGACCGTCTGGGAGATCTTCGGGATTTAAGTCGACCTCTAAAAGCCCCGCAACTAATTCTTGCTCGGTTGCGTCCGCTTTAGCGTGTCGCAAAATCTGCGCGAGGGTTCCTATCGGAAATTTTGGTTCCTGAGGTTGCCAGGCGATCAGCTGGCGCCAACTCTCAAGATTAATCTCCGACAGTTGGCGTACCCCGGAGCCACTGGAGATCGAGATTGACCCAGAACTCGGAGTTACAAAGCCCAGAATGAGAGCGGCCAGGGTGGACTTACCTGCACCAGAAGGACCAACTAGGGCATGCACTTCACCTGCGCGTAAATGACCAGCCGGAATTCTGACAGTGGCGCGTCCGGGAAAGTCGACCGTGAGTTCGCTCCAAGTAATCGCCTGAATTTCGGAGAGTGGCTCCCCCTCGGCCCTCGTGGATGATTCGAGGATGGCGAAGAGTTGGTTAAAGGCTGCAACTCCATCGGCAGCAGCGTGAAAATATGCCGAGACTTGGCGAATGGGCCAGTACACCTCGGGAGCAAGAACGAGGACAAAGAGTCCTACTGACAGTGGCATCGATCCATTCACAAGGCGCAGACCAATCGTCACAGCGAGGAGAGCAACAGATAGGGTTGCGATTAACTCGAGAGCGAGCGAAGACAAGAATGAAATACGCAGAACCTGCATGGTTTCACGACGGTACTGCTCGCCAACTTCTCGCAGACGTTTGCTCTGCAATTTTTCGCGACCGTAAACCTTCAACGTCGTTAGTCCACTGAGCAGGTCTAAAAAGTAACCGCTAAGTACTCCCAGCGTCTGCCACTTCTTCTCAGTGGCACTTGCCGTGAATCTTCCGATAAGGATTCCAAATATCGGGATGAGAGGAATCGTCAGGAGAACGATCAGGCCAGATTTCCAATCGCGCGCTGCAATTACACTCCCAGCTGATAATGGAACAACTACCGCAATAAATAATTGCGGAAGAAATTTTGCGAAGTAACCATCGAGATTGTTGACTCCTTTAGTTACTAGCACAGCAAGACCGGCACTTCCTACATCCGCGATCTCGGAGCCACCGCTCGCTAGGACTTTTTCCATCACCTGTATGCGCAGGTCGTTTCGTATCTTCGTACTTGCGCGGGCACTGACACGGTCATTTATATAGGCGAGCAGAGCCCGACCTAGAAATATCGCAGCGAGTGCGACGACTTCACCATGCAAAGAGCTAAAACTGCGCTTTCGTTGAAAGAATTTGCAGATCAAATCCACGAGCAGAGCGGCTTGCCCGATCGTTAAGAGCGCACCTAGCGTCGCGATTACAACGATGGCGAAAATAAAACCCCGGCTGCTTCGGGAGTACCGCAGCAGCCGGGGGTCAAATGGTTTCACTAGTGGACGGTATCCAATACTCCAACTTCTGGGGAAGAGATCTGATTTGGATTGATCCGCTTGCGGAAGATCCAATAAGACCAACCCTGATAGAGAAGGACGATCGGGGTCATGATCACAGCGACCCAAGTCATTACGCCCAAGGTGTAATGGGTGCTTGAGGCGTTGAAGATGGTGAGCCCGGGTCCACCGGCAGTGAGATTTGGCATCACATTTGGATAGAGCCCTGTGAAGAGGGTGATGACAACTGCAGCCGTGGCAATTGCGGAGAAGAGGAAGGCAAACCCTTCGCGTCCCTTTGCATTTGCAGCTAGAGCGGTTAACCATGCGACGACCACAACTACCGATCCGGCAATCACTCCACCCTTGGAGGTAAGACCCAACAAGGTCCAACCTAGGAAGAGGACTGCAAGCAGCGCAGTCGCCAGGCCGACTCGTTGCCCCAATTTATTGGCACGGACTCTGATCTCACCATCAGTCTTGAGCGCAAGGAAGAAAGCCCCGTGTGAGACGAAGAGTGAGAGGGTAGTAAGTCCACCAAGGAGCGCATATGGATTGAGCAAGTTCCAGAAGCCACCCGAGTATTGGATGTAACCAGCAGAGACCTTGGTCAGTGGAACGCCACGAACGATATTGGCGAAGGCCACTCCCCAGAGAAGTGCTGGCAAGAAGCTTGAAATGGTGATCGCTAGATCCCAGCGCGAACGCCACTTCTCACTTCCATACTTGCTGCGATATTCGAAGGCGACGCCACGAACGATCAGTGAAACAAGGATGAGGAAGAGTGGAAGGTAGAAACCACTGAAGAGCGTGGCATACCACTCTGGGAATGCTGCGAATGTGGCTCCACCCGCAACGAGCAACCAGACCTCATTGCCATCCCATAGCGGTCCAAGTGTGGTGAGTACGGCCCGGCGTTCGCCTTGATTTTTGGCGACTACAGGCAACAAGATGCCGACTCCGAAGTCGAAGCCTTCCAGGATGAAGTAGCCGATCCAGAGGACGGCGATGATTACGAACCAGAATGAATTGAGTGACATTTGCATCGCCTCCTAGTAGGCCATCGTGAGGGTCTCGGAATTTGTGGCGGGCTCTTTAGTCTTCTCAGGACCTACCTTGATAGTCCGCATGATTAGACCAAATTCGATCACCGCGAGGACTCCGTAGAGCAGGGTGAAGACGACCATCGTGAAGAGAACGCTGGCTGCACTTACTCCAGGGCTCACACCTGCCGAGGTCTTAAAGAGTCCGAAGACAACCCAAGGTTGACGAGCGCTCTCGGTGAATATCCAACCGAAGGAGTTAGCCAAGATGGGAAGGAAGGGAAGGATGATCATGCTGCGGACAAACCAACGTTTACGTGGAAAGCGTCCTTGGCGGATAAAGAAGAGAGCCAGGAAGGAGATCAGCGCAGCAAGAGCACCGAAGCCGATCATTAACCGGAAGCTCCAGTAAGCGAAAGGAATATTCGGAGTGTAATTTCCCGCACCGTACTTCTGTTCATAACTCTTCTCGAGATTATTTACGCCCTCAACGGTGCCGTTTACATTTCCGGTTGCCATGAAGGAGAGAACTGAAGGAAGACCAATCTGGAAGACAGATTTACTTCCGTTGAGAGTTCCAATCGTTAAGAGAGAGAACGGAACATTGGTCTTTGTGTTGTAGACGGCTTCTGCTGCTGCCATCTTCATTGGTTGCTGCGTCGTCATGAGACGCGCTGTTGTATCGCCGGATACAGCGACAAGAACGAAGGAGATCAAAACTGTAACTAGCCCAATCTTGAGAGCAGGCTTTGCGACCTCAGCATCCTTATTATGGAAGATCATCCAGGCGCCGACCGCTGCAAAAAGTGCACCAGCAGTTAAGAAAGCTGATGGAATGGTGTGGAAGAAGGCGGCAACGGCAGTCGAGTTGGTCAAGACTTTGAAGATGCTGGTTAATTCAGCGCGTCCACGCGTTCCGTTCAGTACATAGCCAACTGGATGCTGCATGAAGGCATTTGCGGCCAAGATGAAATAAGCCGATAGCAGCGTTCCTGTTGCGCCCAACCAGATGGTGGCGAGGTGCAGCTTCTTAGGAAGACGATCCCAACCAAAGATCCACATTCCAAGAAATGTGCTCTCCAAGAAGAAGGCGAGCAACCCTTCCATAGCGAGTGGTGCGCCGAAGATATCGCCGACAAAACGACTATAAGAAGACCAGTTCATTCCAAATTGGAACTCCTGCACGATGC
>DAIMCZ010000036.1:0-9603 GCA_036726125.1 Candidatus Nanopelagicaceae bacterium | reverse complement strand
AGTAACTCATAACTTGAGCCACACTGACTCAATCTTTTGACAGTTGGCGACTCAAGGGCGAGAATTCAGTCAGGCCCCGACGTAAAACTGGGCAGGAAACCCCTATTGGGGCGTATCAGAGGGAGAACTACAGATGGCTAGAGCCGTAGGAATCGATTTAGGAACAACAAATAGCTGCGTAAGCGTGCTCGAGGGTGGCGAACCAACCGTTATCGCTAACGCCGAAGGCGCTCGCACCACTCCATCGATCGTCGCCTTCGCCAAGAATGGCGAGGTCCTGGTCGGAGAGGTCGCCAAGCGTCAGTCGGTGACAAACGTTGAGCGGACCATCCGCTCGGTAAAGCGTCACATGGGAACTACATGGACCCAAGACATTGATGGGAAGAAGTACACCCCACAGGAGATCTCAGCTCGTATCTTGATGAAGCTCAAGCGCGATGCAGAGGCTTACCTCGGTGACACCGTCAGCGACGCCGTGATCACCGTCCCTGCGTATTTCGATGATGCACAGCGCCAGGCAACCAAAGAGGCCGGAGAGATCGCGGGACTTAACGTCCTTCGTATTGTCAACGAGCCAACTGCCGCCGCCTTCGCATATGGATTTGATAAGGGCGACCACGAGCAGACAATTTTGGTATTCGACCTCGGCGGCGGAACCTTCGACGTCTCTCTCCTTGAAATGGGAGAAGGAGTTATCGAGGTTAAGGCAACCAACGGCGATAACCACCTCGGTGGAGATGACTGGGATCAAGCTCTCGTTGACTACCTCGTCGCCACATTTAAGAAGTCCAGTGGCATGGATCTAACGAAGGACAAGATGGCGATGCAACGCGTACGCGAAGCAGCCGAGAAGGCGAAGATTGAACTCTCATCTTCAGCCCAAACTTCCATCAACCTTCCTTACATCACAGTTGATGCCGAGAAGAATCCACTCTTCTTGGATGAAACTATTACTCGCGCACAATTCGAGAACATGACTGCCGATCTCTTGGCTCGTTGCAAGGGACCGTTCCAAACCGTTCTTAAGGATGCAGGTATCCCGATCTCAGATATCGACCATGTAGTACTCGTTGGTGGATCAACACGTATGCCAGCAGTGGTCGATCTCGTTCGCGAGCTGACTGGTGGCAAAGAGCCTAATAAAGGTGTGAACCCTGATGAGGTTGTTGCTGTCGGTGCTGCGCTTCAAGCCGGTGTTTTGAAGGGCGATGTTAAGGACATCCTTCTTCTTGACGTCACACCTCTCTCACTTGGTATTGAGACCAAGGGTGGAGTAATGACAAAGTTGATCGAGAAGAACACCACGATTCCAACGAAGCGCTCCGAGATCTTTACAACAGCAGATGACAATCAACCTGCTGTGCAGATCCAGGTCTTCCAAGGAGAGCGTGAAATTGCTAGCGCTAACAAGCGCCTTGGAATGTTTGAGCTCACCGGGATCGCTCCCGCACCACGTGGTATTCCACAGATCGAAGTCACATTTGATATCGATGCCAACGGAATCTTGCACGTTGCTGCGAAGGATCTCGGAACCGGCAAGGAGCAGAAGATCACAATCAGCGGTGGTTCATCTCTCTCTAAGGAAGAGATCGATCGCATGGTGAAGGACGCCGAAGCTCACGCGGAAGAGGATAAGAAGCGTCGTGACGAGGCTGAAACGCGCAATATCGGCGATAGCTTGGTCTACCAGACCGAGAAGTTCATTAAGGATAATGAAGAGAAGTTATCTCAAGGAGAGACCGCTGCAAAGAAGGCTGAAGTCGAGAGCGCACTTGCCGATCTGAAGAGCGCGATCGCTGGTTCTGATGTCAGCGCTATTAAGTCTGCAACCGAGAAGGTCTCTGCATTGAGCCAGGAACTTGGAGCATCGCTCTACGCCGCAAACGCAGCGCAGTCAGCCGAAACTCCTAAGGCCGATGATGGCGTCGAAGATGCCGAGATCGTAGAAGAGCAGTAATGACTGAGGATCAAACTAATCCAGAGAGCGCAGAACAAGCGCTCTCTGATGCGGTCGCTGAGGCGATTGCGGAAGTTGATCCTGTCGCTGTTCTGACAAATGATCTGCAACGTTTACAGGCTGACTTCCAGAATTATCGCAAGCGCATTGATAGAGAACGTGTTGAGTCAACAGAAGCTGTAACCGGTCTCGTTCTAGCGCAATTTCTCGGAGCCCTCGATGATATTGATCGTGCCAAATTGCACGGTGAATTGAGCGGTGGTTTCAAGGCAGTAGCGGATCAATTAACCTCCACCACAACTAAATTAGGGTTAACGCGCTTTGAAGAGGTTGGGGTCGACTTTGATCCAAATATCCACGAAGCGCTAATCCATGAAACGTCTAACGAGGTGACTGAAACCCAGGTAACCAAAGTTATTCGCCCTGGTTACAAATTTAAGGAGCGGATCCTTCGACCTGCTCAAGTCATCGTTACTGATCCTGCATAGAAAGTAGCAAACAAAAATGGCCGCCAAGGACTTGTATGAGAAAGACCTCTACAAGATCCTTGGCGTATCCAAAAACGATGATGCGGCTGCGATCAAGAAGGCTTATCGCAAGTTAGCTAAAGATCTGCACCCCGATAAGACCAAAGGGGATAAGAAATTAGAAGATCGCTTTAAAGAGGTATCAGAGGCATATGAAGTTCTCTCTGATGATAAGAAGCGCGCCGAATATCAAGAGATGCGCGATGCCTTTACGAGTGGCCGGGTCCCCCGAGGCGGCGCACAACCTCAGGGCGGCGGATTCTCCGGTGGTGGCTTCGAGGATATCTTCGGTGGCGGATCACAGAGCGATATCTTTGCGACGCTCTTCGGTAATGCGAATCGTGCTCCAAGGCGTGGACAAGATCTGCAGACCGAAACCACCATCTCCTTCCGTGATTCGATATTTGGCCGTGAAATTAATCTGCGCGTCGGTGATCAAACCATCACAACTCGCGTTCCGGCTGGCATCAGAGATGGCGCGAAGATCAAACTTAAGGGGCGCGGTAATCCAGGTCAGGGTGGACCCGGGGATCTATTTATTATCATCCACGTAACAAAGCACCCGGTCTTTACTCGCGAAGAGAACAACTTGCTAATGACTTTGCCCGTGACATTCACAGAGGCCGCACTCGGGGCCGATATCGCAGTGCCCACCTTGTCTGGTGAAGATGTAACAGTTCGATTAGCGCCAGGAACTCAAAATGGCAAAGTCTTGCGCGTAAAGGGTCGTGGAGTTTCAAAAGATTTTCAAAGCGGTGATCTACTCATCACCGTTGAAGTTCACGTTCCACAGCGCCTAGATAGCAAGGCGAAGAAGGCGTTAGAAGAGTTCTCTGAACTTACCCAGAGTGAGTCGCCGCGTCAGAATCTTAAAGAGAGGGCGGGGGCATGACAGAGATGGATTCCCTCCCTGATGATGATCAGGCAGTTTATGTAATTTCTATTGCCGCTGAACTTTCGGGTATGCACCCACAGACGCTGCGCCAATACGACCGAATGGGTCTGGTCTCGCCTGGACGAGCTTCGGGGCGTGGTCGTCGCTACTCGCTGCGCGATATCGCGTCCCTTCGAAACATTCAGCGCTTAGTCGGCGACGGCATAAACCTGGCCGGTATTAAGAGGATTATGGAGTTGGAGTCCGCGGTCGCGAATATGGCCCTTGAAGTCGCCAAGCTTCGTACCGAAGTGGATTCGCTCTTAAAAGCTACGCCTGCAGCATCACGGGCAACTTCGAATTCCACCCGGGAATTACCTGCGCCGCCGGAACTTTAAGCACATCCTCTAACATCGCTGCATAGATATCTCGGAAGTCTGTAGTAACTGCCAGATTTCCATCCACGAGCTTTGAGAGAGATGGTTCATCTCCGTAGAACTTTCCACCATCAACACCATTACCAATAACAAAGACAGGCCCGGCAGTACCGTGATCTGTTCCCTGCGTTCCATTTGCCTTAACGCGTCGTCCAAATTCGCTATACACGAGCACCACAACATCGTTCTGACGATTTGTTCCATGCATCTGGCCGATGAATCGCGTTACCGCTTGTGAGACCGCGCCCAATAACGCTGATTGCCCTTTCACTTCATCAGCGTGTGTATCAAAGCCACCAAGAGATACAGCCCATACCTTTGTCGGGGCATTTGCTGCAATTAATTTAGCGACGACATCGAGTTGTTGGGAGAGTGAAGAGTCCGATCCAAAAGAACCACCTGCGGTTGTCGGTAAATTATCTGGAATAGGCGCAGGGGCTTTGAGGATTGGGGTGAGGTTCTTTCCCAAACTGAGAAAGTCCGAGATCGAGGCAGCTGCCGCAGCTTGCAAAGGACCATCACTCGAATCAGGGAGCCCTAGGCGATGCAGCGCTGCGGATGTCGTGTGGTCGGGAACGACCAAACCACCAAGCGGGAGAACCGAGCCGACGCTGTGTTGACCGGCCAGCAACGGAGGGAGCACAGAACCCAATCCAATTGCGTGCATCGGATCGTGCTTCTGGGTATCTAACCAACGACCGATCCAACCGGTATTTACAAGCGAGTCCGGTTGGGCGCTCTGCCAGATAGCCATTGAGGAGAAGTGCGATAAAACGGGATTGGGATAACCAACACCACGAATAATTGCCAGATTCTGGTTATCCCAGAGGCTCTTGAATCCAGTCATCGTTCCGTTGAGTGCAAGTTCGGCATCGAGCGGAATCATGTGAGCGTTGTCTACATAAATTCCGGGGCGCGATTGTTGGTAGAGCGGGTTTGCATATGGAATAACGGTATTGAGTCCATCGTTTCCGCCATACAGAGTCACGACAACAAGAATTGGCGTTCCAGTCGGTAGAGGTCTGGTCTGCCCCGCAAAGACGATATCGGCCATAGATAAGCGCACCGCCGCAGCGCCAGCCGCTCCCGCGCCAACCAACTTAAGAAATTTTCTCCTCGAGATCGTATCCATGGTTGTACTCCTATACGTTCACTACATACTCGGGGGCGTTAATACAGACAACAACAAGTTCTAACGGATTGTTAAGTGCGGTTCGGAGAACGGATTTAGTTCGCGAACTCCACTCTGCGACTCCAAAGAGATCCGCAAGATAATTGAGTCGAAGGTCGGTAGCAGGGATTGCATTAAGCGCGTTCAAATTTGCTTGGGCCAAGATATATCTCGAGAAGGCTAGTCGCGCCTGCATACTTGAAATATTGAGCCAGGCCTCATCAGTTGGCCAACCTCCAACGTTCGGTGGATCGAAGGGAACTTGTCCAAGCGTTGAAAGAAAGCGAATCACATTTGCCTTATTAGGTAGTGTCGAAGGAAGTATGCCGATCGCTCTACATACCGAGACAAACCAATCGACAGGAGATTTCGCTTGTGAATTGGCGGGATCCCTCATCCCAGGGCTGGTTGCTAAAGATTGCACCAGAGGGAGAATCTCACGATTGGCAAATGGGTTAGCCAGAGATTGATCTAAGAAGATCGCGCTCGAAGATATGAAGCGGTACCAGATGCGACGCGCGATGAACTCTTGATTAGCGGGGAGCGAAGTTACGTAGTCAGAGACTGCAGGTGCGTCAAACGTTCCTGTCGTACCCAAGAAGCTCAACACGGAGTTGTCGTGCTTCTTAGGATTAAAGGTGACAGTGCCTGCACTGCGCACTGTGTTATACCCCGTCAGTGCTCTTGCGATCGTTTGCACATCGAGCTCTGAATATGCCCCTACCCCGAGAGTGAATAACTCCATGAACTCGCGGGCAAGATTTTCATTGGGAGAACCGACGACACTCGACTCTCCATCGAGCCAATAAATCATTGCGCTATCCACAATCATGTTGCGCGCTTGATCTTTGAAATTTGCTAAGGCGCTCTTGCGTAGGAGTTGATTCTGGATAAACATCGGAAGCGCGTACTCAACCTTGGCCAAGGCGGTAGCCCAGTGTCCGTGCCAGAACCACGTCATTCTCTCGGTAAGGCCGTGATCACTTGCGACCATGCGATCTAGCCACCAGATCTGTAAGTCCAAAATCTGTTGTTGGCGGGCACTCTCGAAGGCGGCAGCTGCCGCGGATTTTTGAGGTGGGAATTGGCCAAGGTCTGTAAGGACCGGATCGACAACCTTCGAGACCCCGGCATCGACGGTGGGAGGGTTGAGTAAGTGTTGGCGCGCTTGCGCGAGACCTCCACTCACAAGAGCGGCAAATTCACCAGGCTTTGGTCCCATGCCAAAGCGATGAATTAATCGCGAAATCTCTAATCTATCTGGGACTGCCACATTTGAAAGAGTAAGTCTGCTCCAACCCTTTGGATAGGGTTTACCCATGAATTCACATGAAACTCGCAACTCTCTACGTCAGGAAATTCTCAGTAAGGCTGTGGTTCACGGAAAAGTAATTCTCTCATCAGGTAAAGAAGCTGACTATTACGTCGACTTACGTCGCATCACTCTCGATAGTGCAGCAGCCCCCCTGGTTGGCGCTGTAATGCTTGAGTTAACGAAAGATTGGGATTACGAAGCGGTAGGCGGTCTAACACTGGGAGCCGACCCCGTCGCGACAGCGATGATGCATGTCGCCGCCCAACAAGGCCGAACACTCAATTCATTTGTTGTTCGCAAGGCAGAGAAGGCCCATGGTCTCCAGCGTCGTATTGAAGGACCTGATGTGGCGGGCAAGCGAGTCTTAGCGGTAGAAGATACTTCAACTACAGGTGGGTCAGTCTTGACCGCGGTCGAAGCGCTCAAAGAGGCTGGAGCTATCGTTGTGGGAGTTGCTGTGATCGTTGAACGCGGCGCTGCAGAGACAGTTAGCGATGCCGGCTTGGAATACCGCGCAGCATTTCAGTTGGCCGACTTAGGTTTGTAAAAATTAAGAGAGGTGTTTGCGGCTGCGCCACTCTTTAAAGATTTCCCAGCCGAGCGGGATGATCGTGACGCCCGCGATTACAAAGATAATATCGGTGAGATATTTAGAAATTGTGTTCGCGAAAGTATTACCAGCTGCGTAAGCGCCCCAGATTAGGACCTGTGTCCAGATAATCGCACCGAAGATATTCCAAAATGCAAAGGTCTTAAAAGGTACGCGGATAATTCCAGAGAGCGGATTGATAAGGCCGCGCACTACGGGGATGAAACGACCTAAGACGATCGCCCGCCCACGCCCGTATTTTGTGATGTACTTTTCGGCCGACTTAATCTTGCCAGGGTCAAAGAATTTGGAATTCGGGCGACTAAAAATCCTGATTCCGTAGTGCCAGCCCAACCAGTGCCCAAATTGAGAGCCGATGATCGCTGAAAGCGGTGCGCCAAGGGCCACGAGTCCAATATTGAGGTGGTGGCCATGCGTGCTCCCGATGCCAGCGGCGAAAAGCCCAGCCGTGATCAGCAGAGTATCCCCAGGTAGGCCAATGATCAGGGGTAGGCCCGTCTCAAGTGCGAGGATCGCGAAGATGATGACCAACGAGTAGTTGGAATTAAGGGCTGAGGTCACACTTATGAAGCTCATAGAGCGCTAAGGATAGCGATTTCTTCACGGAAACCTGTCATACACCTTATATATATGTGTAACCTTTCAACCCTTAGACCAGTCGCGACCTGCGCCTATCGACTCAATGAGGAGTGCATCAAGTGTCTACACCCGTACAAGTCACAGGTACCAACCTAATCTACGTATTTATTGTTCTTGGAGTTTCCCTGCTCGCTCTCGCCATTGCATATGGGCTACGTGCTCAGGTGCTGGCACAGTCCGATGGAACCGAGAAGATGAAGGAGATCGCCGCCGCAGTTCAGGAAGGCGCAGCTGCCTACCTCAATCGCCAATTCAGGACTCTCTCAGTCTTTGTTGCAATTGTCTTTGTCCTTCTCTTTGCACTTCCTGGCCATACCGATATCCGTATCGGCCGCTCCATCTTCTTCCTGCTCGGAGCGCTCTTTAGCGCGATTGTGGGTTACAACGGGATGTGGCTGGCGGTACGCGCCAACGTTCGCGTCGCAGAGGCCGCCCGACAGAATTCAGCACAGAATGCCGTCAAAATCGCCTTCCGGACCGGCGGAGTAGTTGGAATGACGACTGTTGGTCTTGGCCTTCTGGGTGCATCTCTTGTTGTGATTATCTATCGTGAAAACGCCCCTTCAGTTCTCGAAGGCTTCGGCTTCGGAGCAGCGATGCTCGCCATGTTTATGCGCGTAGGCGGCGGAATCTTCACAAAGGCTGCCGACGTAGGTGCTGACCTCGTCGGAAAGGTCGAACAGAATATTCCAGAAGATGACCCACGTAACGCTGCAACAATCGCAGATAACGTAGGCGATAACGTCGGTGACTGTGCCGGTATGGCCGCAGATCTCTTTGAGTCATATGCAGTGACCTTGGTTGCAGCGTTAATTCTCGGTAAAGCAGGATTTGGCGACGCCGGTTTGATTTACCCGCTCATCGTTCCAGCTATCGGAATCGTCACAGCAATCATCGGCGTATTTATTACGCGCCTACGCAGCACTGATCGCTCGGCGATGCAGGCTATTAATCGTTCATTCTTTTACTCCGCGATTATCTCCGCCGTATTGGTTGGATTTGCAACATTTACATATCTACCAGGGTCAATGAAATTGCTGACGGGTCTAGATCCTGCTCACACTCCTGGCAATGTAAATCCACGCATTCTGACATTTGGCGCAGTTCTTATCGGCATCGCGCTTGCTGCTGCTATCCAACTCCTTACAGGCTTCTTCACTGAGATCGGTCGTCGTCCAGTAAATGATGTTGCTGCATCTTCAGATACTGGTGCTGCAACCGTTCTTCTTGCCGGTATTGCTGTAGGTCTTGAATCAGCAGTGTATTCCGCACTCTTAATCGCAGCAGCGGTCTTTGGAGCATTTGTTCTTGGACATGGATCGATTGTTCTCAGCCTCTTTGCAATCGCGCTGGCCGGCACAGGATTGCTCACAACTGTTGGCGTGATTGTCGCAATGGATACATTCGGTCCTATCTCAGATAATGCACAAGGCATCGCTGAGATGTCCGGAGATGTTCACGGTGAGGGCGCACAGATTCTTACCCAGCTCGATGCAGTTGGAAATACCACCAAGGCAATCACCAAGGGAATTGCAATTGCTACGGCAGTACTCGCAGCGACTGCACTCTTTGGTGCCTTCACAAATGCAATTCTGAAAGCAGTAAGCGACGCAGGAAAGGTCGCAACTGATCTCAACCTACAATTCCAAGGCATTCTTGATATTGCTAATCCACGTAACTTAGTCGGATTGATTATCGGCGCTGCTGTTGTCTTCCTATTCTCTGGACTTGCTATCAACGCAGTTTCTCGTGCCGCAGGTGCGGTTGTCGTTGAAGTTCGCGAGCAGTTCCGCCTCCACCCTGGAATCATGGACGGTAGCGAGAAGCCAGAGTATGGCCGAGTTGTTGATATCTGTACTCGTGACTCACTCCGCGAACTCGTTGCTCCGGGTCTCTTAGCTGTGATGGCTCCTATCGCCGTTGGTTTCGGACTTGGCGTTGGCGCCCTTGGCGCATACTTAGCAGGCTCAATCGGAACCGGAACTTTGATGGCTGTCTTCCTCGCTAACTCGGGCGGCGCTTGGGATAACGCGAAGAAGATGGTTGAAGATGGACACCATGGTGGTAAGGGCT
>DAIMCZ010000035.1:1735-9656 GCA_036726125.1 Candidatus Nanopelagicaceae bacterium | reverse complement strand
AGCAGGGTGGCGCGACGCTCATCGCGCGGCAGGCGGATCTTCTCTTCGTTCATTAGCACGATGCTAGCCCATCATTCATAATGAGGGTGTGAGCAACCTGAATCAATTACCGTCACGCCGCATCCTCTTCGTTCATGCCCACCCGGATGACGAGACCATCAATAACGGCGCCACCATGGCTGGGTATCTCGCGCAAGGCGCCGCAGTAACCCTCATAACCTGCACCCGCGGTGAAGAAGGGGAGGTTCTTGTACCTGAACTCCTGCATCATTCTGCAAAGCACGATAACACTTTGGGCACCTATCGAGAGGGGGAGTTAGCCGATGCGATGCGAGAGCTGGGCGTCACCGACTTCCACTTTCTTGGTGAGGCGGAGCGCAAATATCGCGATTCGGGGATGATGGGTACAGTCCCCAATGAAAACCCAGAGTGTTTTTGGAAGGCCGACCTTGATGAAGCCGCTAGCCGATTGGTGGCCGTAATTAGAGATCGAAAGCCACAAGTACTTGTCGCATACGATGATCACGGTGGTTATGGCCATCCAGATCACATCAAGGCACACCAAATTGCAATGCGGGCGGCGGAGTTAGCAGCTGATCCTGCTTATGGAGTTGGTGCCCCGTGGGAGATCTCAAAGATTTACTGGAGTGCGATTCCGCGGTCGGCGCTGCAAAATAGCCTCACGAGTAGCAATCCATTTATCAAGGTGCTTATCAAATTGTTTAACTATGTTCCCTCAAAGTGGATGGCGCTGCCATTCGTCAAAGCGGATTCGGTAGTGACGACTAAGTTTGATGGAGAGAAATATCTTCAACAGAAGCTAGCGGCGCTGCGCGCACATAAGACGCAGCTGATTATTCATGGTGATCTCTTTAAGTTTTCAAATCGCCTTGCCACACGTGTTACCGGCACCGAATATTACATTCGCGTTAAAGGGGATGCTGCTGCTCCCTTTGACAAGAATGGTCGGGAGCTCGATCTCTTCGCCGGAGTTAAGGAATAACTTCCCAGCTCTGCCCATCTGCTCCATCACTAATTTTGATCTTGAGTTGCAACAGTTGATCGCGAAGTTGATCGCTGAGTGCAAAGTCTTTAGAGGCTCTTGCCAGGCGACGCTCTTCTAAGAGTAATTTTGCTTCCTCGCTGATTTCTGACTGCTGAGGGGAGCGCGTTAGCTCAAGTCCGAAGAACTCATCGAGGGCAGCGAAGAGTTGTGCCTTACTTCGATCAGAGATTGAAGGATCACGCTCTATCGAGCGTAATTTTATGAGAGCTCGCGGAGTATCTAGGTCAGCCCGAATGATCGCAAATATGGATTGAGTGAATTCCTCAACGAGGTGAGCGTCGTTATGTGCTTCCGCTTCCGACCACTCCTGATATTTGCCGCGCCATCGCTGAAGCGTCGCGTCTGCGGCTGCAATTTGGTTCCAGGTCAGATCCATCTGGCTGCGGTATCGGTTCTCTAGAAAGACCAAGCGCAGCGCTAATGGGTCGTATCCGCGGTGCACAATATCTTCGAGGAGAACGACATTGCCGGCGCTCTTTGACATCTTCCTTCCTTCAAAGAGCAGGTGCTCTCCGTGCACCCAATGATCTGTTACTTCGCTCATTGCCGCGCAATTACTCTGCGCGCGCTCATTCTCATGATGTGGGAAGCGTAGATCGATTCCACCTAAATGCAGATCTACATGGCCGTGTAGATAATGCAGGGACATGGCAGAGCATTCGATATGCCATCCAGGAAATCCAGCGCCCCACGGTGAATCCCAGATCATCTCGGTGCGATTGCCAGCGGCCTTCCAGAGTGCCCAGTCAGCATGAAAACGCTTTTCGCCATCTCCGGTGTATTCATAGCGATGACCGGGTACGAGTTCATCCAACTTATTTCCGCTCAGTGCCCCGTAACTTTCGAACGAGTTTGCAGCAAAATACACGCTGCCATCTTCTCCCACGTAAGCATGCCCTGCATCGATCAACTGCCCGATGAGGCGTTGCATCATCTCGATACTCTCGCTAGCTCGAGGATAGATATCAGCCGGAATGATTCCAAGTCGCGCAAGATCGTCATGGAACTTCGCCTCATAAGAGCGGGCCAGCGAGAATGGATCGCGTTCTTCTGCTTTCGCTTGAGCCAAAATTTTATCTTCGTCATCTCGTAGGTCTTCGCCCATATGGCCAACGTCGGTGATGTTCTGCACACTTCTCACCTGATGACCACCGATGCGGACGAGCCGCGAGACGAGGTCGCCGAGGAGAAAGGTGCGCAAATTACCCACGTGGGCATCGCGATAAACCGTTGGACCGCAGCAATAGAGGCGAAGAGCTCTCCCATCGCTGATCGTGACTTCGCGTTGCTCTCGGCTCTTAGTGTCGTAAAGGAAGATGCCGGTGCCGATAGAGGCGCTCGGAACGATCTTCCAGAGCGCGATTCTGGAGGGATCGAAGGTGACGATCTCTCCATCCTTCTTCCGAACTTGATTGGCAGTCACAAGGTGACCCAAGAGATCCCGAAATCCGCCCTCAGGATCGTGAAAGCGGATACTGACGCGTTGGCCTATCTCGGCGATCGACGGTAGTGCGCGTTCAGGCTGCGACGGCTCCATACGACCCCCTTCCAGGACTGCGATCAGAGAATTGCCCCTCGATCCACTATTCTCTACCTATTAGTGTTCCGCGGTTGTATTGTTCCGCAGTTGCAAGGAACCGCTACTTGAAGGGATTGAAGTGACCTACGTAATCGCTCAACCGTGTGTAGATGTAAAGGACAAGTCCTGCATCGAGGAGTGCCCTGTCGATTGTATTTATGAGGGTACTCGTATGCTCTACATCCAACCCGATGAGTGCGTCGACTGTGGCGCCTGCGAACCTGTATGTCCCGTCGAGGCCATTTATTACGAAGATGATGTCCCTGGCGAGTGGAAGCAGTTCGGCGATATCAATGCGGTCTTCTTCCAGACCATCGGTTCACCTGGTGGCGCTAGCAAGGTCGGAGCTACCGGCACCGATCATCCGACGGTTGCAGCGCTCCCTAAGGCTGGCGAGTAGAGCATCAAGCTCCCGGATTTCCCCTGGGATCTGCTAGCGCCTTATGGCGCTCGCGCTAAAGAACATCGCGATGGGGCTATTGATCTCTCTGTAGGGACTCCCGTGGATCCAACGCCAGATTTTGTCCAGGCGGCGCTTATCTCCCATGCCAATGCACCTGGCTACCCGCTAACAATTGGCTCCGCCACTTTGCGCGAAGCTATGCGCGCGTGGGCGATTTCAGTTTTGGGAGTAAGCGGAGATTTTGACGTCCTGCCGAGCATCGGCTCCAAAGAGGTCGTTGCAAACCTCCCCGCACAATTAGAAGCGGCGCGCGTGCTCTACCCAGAGATTGCTTACCCGACCTATTTGGTTGGTGCCATCTTGGCGCGTGCGGAACATGAGGCAACCTCATTTGATGCGAGCGCTTGGCCCGTAGCGGATCTGGTTTGGATCAACTCTCCATCCAACCCCACCGGACGGATCGCTCCACGCTCTGAGTTAGAAGAGGTTATTGCCTATTCCCGTCGCACTGGCGCAGTTATCGCAAGCGATGAGTGCTACTTTAATTTTCCTGCGAGCAAGGTTGGTGCGCAGCCGATCTCTATTTTGCAGGTAGCCGATGGGGATAATAAAAATCTGCTCGCCCTGCATTCACTCTCCAAGCGTTCAAATTTCGCTGGGTATCGTGGAGGAGTCATAATCGGCGATCCACTTTTAATTGCAAAGATTCGCGAGATCCGCAAGCATGCTGGACTCTTGGTTCCCGCCCCCGTGCAAGCGGCGATGGTTGCGGCTCTGGGGGATGAGACGCATGTGCATGAACAAGCTGAGCGCTATGCGAGACGTCGCGAAGTATTGCGCCCTGCGCTGGAAGCAGCAGGTTTTACTATCGAAAATTCTGAAGCGGGGCTTTACATCTGGTGTACGCGAGGTGAGCGCGATTTCGATTCTGTAGCGAGCCTTGCCGAAAAGGGAATTTTGACCACACCAGGAAGCTTCTACGGCACTGCTGGCGGAGGTCATATTCGAGTAGCTCTTACTGCGACCGATGAGCAGATAGCGGCTGCTGCAGCTAGATTGCTAGGTTAGAGGGCCATGAAGAAGTCAGTGCCCACATCCGCAATTTTACTTGTCGGAGGTTTGGGGACGCGCCTGCATCCGCTCACCCTGCAAACTCCCAAGCCGATGTTGCCCGTTGCCGGGATCCCTTTTACTGAACACCAAATTGCCAAGGCGCGCGCTGCGGGAATTGAAGAGATCGTTCTTGCAACTTCGTATCTTGCAGAAGTGTTTGAGCCACACTTCGGAGATGGCGCAGAATTTGGAATCAAAATTTCTTATGCCGTTGAAGAGAGTGCCTTAGGCACTGGCGGAGCGATTGCAAATGCAGCGCAGTATTTGGAGAGCGATGGACCGGTGGTTATTTTTAACGGTGATGTTCTCAGTAGCCATGATCTCCAAGCTCAAATGGATCTACATACTTCGCAACTTGCAGATGTCACACTTCATCTGACTGCGGTTCCCGATGCACGCGCTTATGGCGTTGTTGAAATGGATGGAGTCAAGATTCTCTCCTTCAACGAGAAGATGGAGAACCCACCAACAAATATCATTAATGCAGGGTGTTACATATTTAGTCGTGATGTCATAGCTGCGATTCCTGCACAGCGCGTTGTCAGCGTAGAACGCGAAACTTTTCCGCAGTTAATTCAGCAAGGGGCGATCTTGCTAGGTTATGTCGATTCCTCGTACTGGCTCGATATAGGCACTCCAACTGCACTCCTCAAGGCCACTGCTGATCTGATCTCGGGAGCCGCGTACTCCGAAGCATTTTCTGCCCTCTTGGATGGAGCTGATTTCGCAAGGAGCGAGGGAGCCCTTGTCGCTTCGGATGCGGTGGTGGCTCCCACGGCTCAGATTTCAGCTGGCTCCCTGATTTCAAGGGGGGCTGTCGTCGAAGGTGATGCACAGATTGAGGGGAGCGTCATCGGAGAAGGTGCAAAAGTTGGTGCTGGTGCCCGTCTTGCACATACCTTTGTTGCTGCCGATACTGAAATCCCCGCGAGTTTCATCGCCGAGAATGAATTTTTTGGCTTTTCCTCCTAAAAAACCCCGCTCGGACTTGACGTAAACGGATTACACGCGTGTAATTCACCTAAGCCGCACGTCGAAAAAGCGCAGCGCGCCAGCAGTTTCTAAGAGTTTGGGGAGTATCTATGTCAGATCGCCAGTTCGCCGCTCAAGGAGAATTTGCTATGGGTGGCCTTACCAATCTGGGCTCATCTTCTACCCCCGATCTCTCATGGCAGGAGCGCGCCCTCTGCGCCCAGACCGACCCAGAAGCCTTCTTTCCTGAGAAAGGTGGCTCAACCCGCGAGGCCAAGCGCGTCTGTCTCTCCTGTGATGTTCGCTCTGAGTGCTTGGAATACGCTCTAGGGCATGACGAGCGCTTTGGAATTTGGGGTGGCCTCTCAGAACGCGAGCGCCGTCGCCTCAAGCGCCGCTCGGCTTAACGCGCTACCCATCTCTCTCTTGGGTGCCAAGTAATGGCAACGCATAATCCAGCGCAACAAAGTACCCATCTAAGTTCTAGCGAATCTGATCTCTCTCACTTCTTCGTCACTGCAATCATCGTTACACATGATGGAGCCACCTGGCTCCCTGAAGTTATTGCTGCACTCTCCTCGCAAACTCGCCCTATTGATCGCATCATCGCGGTTGATACTGGCTCGGTCGATGCTTCACCCAAGTTGTTGCGCTCCGCGGGAATCACCTTCATATCCGCAGATCGCGAATTGGGTTACGGAGATGCCATTGAAATGGCCTTAGAGCAGACCCCGAAATTGCAAGACCCGGTTGCATTGGCAAATGAATGTATCTGGCTGATTCATGATGATTGCGCGCCAGCCAAAGAGACTTTACATCTGCTCCTTGAAGCGATTAAGGATCGCCCTCAGGTTGTGATTGCTGGACCGAAATTGTTGGGTTGGTATGACCGCGATCATCTTTTGGAAGCTGGAATTTCTATCGCCCCCAATGGAGCGCGTTGGACAGGTTTAGAACCGCGCGAGCAGAACCAAGGGCAACATGATGAGATCAAAGAAGTTCTCTCGGTAAGTACAGCCGGAATGTTGGTGCGGCGTGCGGCTTTTGAGGAGCTCGGTGGACTCGATCCCAATTTGGCACTCTTTCGCGATGACGTAGATTTGGGTTGGCGCGCATATGTTGCTGGGTTTAGCGCGATCTGCGTTGGCGCAGCAAGTGCATTCCACGCACAGGCTGCAGCTAGCGAACGACGCACCGTTGATGTCTCCGAAGCTTTTCTCCATCGCCCACTCCTTCTCGATCGGAGAAATGCCGCATATGTAATGCTGGCAAATTCATCGTGGTGGACCTTGCCGTGGTTAGTAATCCAACTTTTAGGTACCAGCTTTTTACGGGTTATCTTCGATCTGCTTGCCAAGTTGCCTGGCTACGCGGGAGATGAGATCGCGGCGGTCGCGCTTTTGCTGATCCATCCCACTGATCTGATTAAGGCGCGACGCTCCAGGAGAAGAAAGCGACTCCTCTCACCGTCTGTAGTTGGGCCATATATTCCTCCACGCGGGAGTCAGATCCGCGCCGGCTTTGATCAAGTCACAAACACAATTGCACAACGTTTGAAGAGCGAGCCTGAAGTAACAGGTGTGGAGCGCGAGAGCTACGCAGATCTCGGTGTTATTAGCGAAGAGTTTGATGAGCCCGACTTCTCCTTGCCAGCGCGCATCTCCATTCTTCGCGGTGTGGTGCGTCGCCCAGATACCCTCTCGCTCCTGGCTGTAAGTGCCCTTGCCATTATTTCGGCACACGCCCGCTTTGGTTCATTAGTAGGCGGGGCGCTCGGATTTATACCTGCGACAGGTACAGACCTCCTTCGCCATTACGCGCAGGCTTGGCATCTCGTGGGGATGGGTTCGGCAGTATCAGCGCCACCCTGGATGGCCATCATCGGCCTGGCATCCATAGTCACTCTGGGCCACCTACCAATATTCGTAACCTTGCTCTTCCTGCTAACGCCGCCACTTGCCTTCATTATCTTCGTAACCTCACTTCGCCATATCGGCGTCTCACAACGCACATCAACATTTGGTGGTCTTGTATACGTTTTGACTCCACTCTTGTGGAGCTCACTTAACCAAGGACGTATCGATATCTTGGTGCTCTATCTGCTGGCCCCGATATTTATCTTTGTAAGACCCTTGATGGTTTCCATGCTCGACATCTCGTGGCGGAGAACTTTCGCGACGATCCTCCTAGTTGCCTTAGTCGCCTCCTTCTCCCCGCTTCTTCTCGCACTCTGGCTCTTGGTCCAACTCGTTCTACTTACTAGCGAGATCATCGCTCTGCTTCGAGACCCCGAGAAGAGTGCGGGATGGATTGACCTTCTTGAGAGCGCACAATTCCGTCCGGTTTCTAAACGGATCGCCGCAATTATTACGGTGCCATTGCTCACCTTGCCTTGGTCACTCGGGCTTTTAATCCACCCCACTCAATTTCTTCTCGCTCCTGGAATTCCGCTCGCAAACGGTGGCGCGGTACCGAGCCTGCTTCTAAATCCTGGTGGAACGGGTGCACCTGCCTGGTGGGTTATCGCACCGGTCTCACTCTTTACACTCTTTAGTCTCTTTATTCGTTCGATGCGTCGCAGTGCGCTCGTAAGTGCTTGCCTGCTTGCCCTCGCGATCTTGCTCAATGCTTTTCACATTCCAGGTCATGGTGCAGTAGAGCCTGTCTATGTTGGAGCTCTCTTCTTAGTAATTTCAATTATTCTCATTCCGCCGATGTTGGTGGTCTTAGAACGAGTTACTCCAAATCTACGAGTTCGTAATCTTGGGATCTCGCATCTGGCAATCGC
>DAIMCZ010000035.1:0-1635 GCA_036726125.1 Candidatus Nanopelagicaceae bacterium | reverse complement strand
CAATATCTCTTCTTAAAGGCGCCGGTCTCCCCCGAGAGTGCGCGTGCCATTGATGGGGTCGGTGGCTTCACCAGAATGTCCGCGACTCAGATCGGAATCGTCTGGCATATCGTGGGCTCCTCTCCAAGAGTGATTTTGGCGGGTACTAACGGGAAGAATTACTTGATTCCTGCCAGCGATATTGGGGCAACAGGGAAAGCGGTTGAGCCAGGCCAACTGGTTGTCGCAGAGAAGTACGATCGCAGCTGGCGATTGATTAGCAATGGAGTCAACGTTCCGCTGCAACACGCGACGAGTGGTCTGCCCGTCTTCTCCGTCTCTTCCCCCGGCAAGGTGACCCTCCTCTTTGATGCGACTGCACATCGCGGTCTCATCTCTTTACAACTTTTGACGCTTCTTATCGCTGTCGTAATGGCCCTGCCATCTGGCCGTCGTCGTCGACAAGTTCCGCTGGAAGAGTTGGTATAGCGATGAAGTTCAAGAACCTTCTTCTTGGAGTACGCGCTCCGCTCATAGTTGCAGGAGCAGTCGCCGTAGCCACTCTGGTTCCGCATGCGAAGGCTTTAATCGTGCAAGGTGGAAGTTATCCTGCAACGGTCTGCCCGGGTGCATTGAGTGGGGGAGTTCAACGGATCTCATTGCCGGCGCAACGAATTGCAACTCGATTGGTTGCAGCGAAGAGTGAGAAGCTGACGGTACAAAAATCTTCGGTGATCGCGGGGGGAAGCGCTCCGACCTTCGTCAGTGGCAATCCAGGCTCTGCTCTGGCATTTGAATCGGTCACGGGCACCAGCACAGCGGATGCTGCCTGTGAGGTGGGTGGTATTGACCAGTGGTTTATTGGAGGATCAGCGGGAGTTACAAGCCAGAGCGTCTTGCAAATTATCAATAGTGGTCTAAGCGACTCAATGCTCCAGATCTTCCCGTACAACTCAAAAGTGGCCCTGGCACCTATCGCAGTGACGGTGAAAGCTAATTCAGCACAGAATATTGCGCTCTCGGCGATTGCTCCCGGAGATGAAGCTGTGGCGCTCCACCTCGTAACCGAGTCGGGACGGGTCAGCTCATTTCTCCTTGACCATCGCCGGGCAGGTTTGAATGATCTCGGCGCCAGCTTTGTAACCCCAGTGGCAGAACCAGCGACTGTTAGTTACATCTCGGGAATTCTTCCTTCTAGTTCTAAGGTCGCTTCAACGATGCGATTTTTAGTGCCGGGCAATCTAGATGCAAATGTGCACCTCTCCATCTTTTCGGGCGAGGGGACATTTACACCGGTCGGCTTTGATTCGGTAACCATTGCACATCAGAAAGTTGTCGACCTTCCTCTTCCGCTTGTCGCGCTCAGCGGTGCTTATGGAATCCAAATAACATCAGATCAACCACTCTTCGCATCGACTCTGACGCGCACAAGTGGTTCAGGAGCGGACTTTGCCTGGGCAGGGCAACTGAACCCACTCTCCAATTTCTCATTGAACTTGGCGGGAGCACGGGCGCAATTCTTCTTCATGGGAAAGACGGTCTCCTTGCACGTTAACTGGGTGGATGCAAAGGGGAAGTCAAAGAGTGCCTTGATCATGGGAGGAAGTTCCGCATCGTGGCGTCCAGTAGGCGCTTTACACGGCGTGACATTTAAAG
>DAIMCZ010000034.1:0-9762 GCA_036726125.1 Candidatus Nanopelagicaceae bacterium | reverse complement strand
TAGGGCTGATCTACGCGAAGGTTGGCGGGTTTTCTCTTCCTACCCGTGGATCGTCATCACAGTTGCCGGCTTCTCCTTCATTGTCATGGTCTGGGCAGGCGCTCAAGATGTCTTAGGTCCAGTAATCTCACTCAAACATTTTCACGGGGCCAAATCCTGGGCCATCGTGATTACGTGTGAATCCATCGGCTACGTGGTTGGTTCGCTCTTGGCGATTCGCATCAAGATTCGCTATCAGATGCGCTTTCTCACTTTTATTACTTTGACGCTAGTTCTCTACCTGGTGGCCCTATCTAGACCTGCTCCACTAGCCGCGATCTGCGCTGCCGCTTTTGCCTGGGGCGTCACCCTTGATCTTTGGGGGGCGCTTTGGGGGACGGCCTTCCAGCGGACAATTCCTCGTGAGGC
The DNA here is from genome assembly GCA_036726125.1 of Candidatus Nanopelagicaceae bacterium. GTDB lineage: Bacteria > Actinomycetota > Actinomycetes > Nanopelagicales > Nanopelagicaceae > PALSA-747. Next base: position 9,354 of record DAIMCZ010000034.1, on the reverse strand, counting down.
GCTATCGCGTGCCTCTGCCTTTGATGGAATGGGAACAATGCTCTTGCGCCCTGTGGGGCTCGCTATAGCCGCTCCTTTAGCCTCTCTGTTGGGCATAAGCCACACGATCCTGATCTTTGCGGCGGTGACATTTGTTGTAATCCTGGTGCTGCTCGCTACCCCCGCCGTCTGGAAGATGGAGCTAGAGCCAAACCAGATAGGGCTCTCAGAGAACTCCTAGGTTCTACTACGGATTCTTTAGACTAAGCGAGATTCAATAACTCTCGGTAATTTCGCTACGAAGGGGTTTTCATGTCAATCTTCCAGAGGATTAATGGACTGAGCACGATCTCTAAATTGGCTATCGGCTTCATCGCCGGCGCTACAGCGATCGGTGGAGTTGCTACCGCCGCAAACAGCCTCACGACTTCTAGTGTGGTGACTGCCTGTGCGGATAACCGAACGGGGGCTCTCTACGCCTCAAGCACCGGAACATGTGTGGCCGGCCGCACCGCAGTTAATGTCGGCACCGGATCTTTGAAGAATGTAGTTGCAAAGGTTTCTCCATCCGTTGTTACGGTGGATGTTCTAGATGCAAGTGGTAATGGTGATACCGGTTCTGGATCGATCATTAAGTCTGACGCAACAGGTTCTTATATCGTTACTAATAATCACGTGATTGACGCGATTACAGTCGCAGGCAATGCCTATACCTTGTCAGTCGATCTTAACGATGGAACCAAAGCTACAGCTACTCTCGTCGGTCGCGATATCTCTTATGATCTTGCAGTACTGCACGTTGACACACCAAATCTTCCCGTCATTGCACTTGGGGATTCTTCAACAATTTCGATTGGTGATCCCGTCATTGCATTTGGTTCCCCACTTGGCCTCGACGGGACTGTTACTGCAGGAATTGTTTCCGCGCTCAACCGTCCAGTGACGACTCAGAGCAGCAACTCAACAACACAGTCCTATGTGGATGCGATTCAGACCGATGCCGCGATCAATCCTGGAAATTCAGGTGGTCCGCTCACCGACTCACAGGGTCGAATGATCGGAATCAATAGCGCCATCGCATCCAATGCATCCACCAGTTCTGCGTCAGGATCAATTGGCTTGGGCTTCTCAATTCCAATTAATGAAGCCCAACGCACGATCAACGAGATCATCAACACTCCAACCCACATCTCTACGCGTCCAGTTCTCGGGGTCTATTTCGATCAGAACTTCACAGGAGTTGGAGCCAAGATTTCACAGCTCGTTTCGGGTGGAGCGGCGGAAAAGGCTGGATTGGCTGTTGGCTCCGTCATCACCAACATCGGTGGAATACGGGTTCCTGATGCCGAGACGGCGATCGTTCGTATTCGGTCATACTCCCCAGGCAGCACCGTCTCGATCACCGCTACCCTCCCCGCCGGAGGTAGCAAGGTCTTTACGGTGACGCTGGGCTCTGCGCCTTCCAATTCTTAAGGCTCCTAATTCGTGACAGACTGTAGGTAGTGAATTTACTTAACCTAGAGTCCGTCTCTAAAGCCTTCGATATCCGCCCGCTCCTGGACGGCGTCTCTCTCGGCGTCGCACAGGGCGAGCGGATTGGCATCGTTGGTCGCAACGGCGATGGCAAGAGCACCCTGCTCAAGATCATGGCAGGTACTCTGGCTCCTGATGCAGGTCGCGTCGCCAAATCCAATGCAGTGCAGATCGGGATATTAAGCCAGGCGGATAACGCCCTACCAGGCTCAACGGTTCGCGAAGTGGTCCTCGGCGATCTTCCGATTCACGAGTGGGCGAGCAACAGTCGAATCCGAGAAGTTCTGCAGGGTCTCTTCGGTGGCCACAGCGATGATCTCCTCGACCGCAAATTTCATTCGCTCTCTGGTGGGGAGCGCCGGCGGGTCAATCTTGCAAAGTTACTCGTGGATGATCTTGATCTGATCCTGCTTGACGAACCAACTAACCACTTAGATGTTGAGGGAGTTGCCTGGCTGGCAGCGCACCTCAAGTCGCGGACTGGTTTATCAGTTGTAGTCATCACCCACGATCGCTGGTTTTTGGACGAGATCTCAGATCAGATCTGGGAGGTCGTTGGAGGCCAAGTTTTGGAGTACGAGGGCGGCTACTCGGCCTTCGTATTATCCAAGGCAGAGCGCTCGCGCCAGAGTTCTGTAGAAGATGGCAAGCGCAATATGTTGATCCGTAAGGAGTTAGCGTGGTTGCGACGTGGAGCTCCCGCAAGAACCTCAAAACCTAAATTTAGAATTGATGCCGCCAATACTTTGATTGCAAACGAGCCACCTCCCCGAAACGAAGCTGAACTCCTAAATTTTGCGGCGAACCGTCTAGGCAATACTGTTTACGAACTCCATCAGGCCTCGATAAAGGCCGGTGAACTTGAATTGTTAGATGAGGTTTACTGGAACATAGGACCAGGCGATCGCATCGGAATCGTGGGAGTAAACGGCGCAGGCAAAACAACTTTGATGCGGGTGCTTGGCGGCGAGGGAAAGATTGCTGCCGGAAAGCTAGTGACAGGAGTGACTGTCAAGGCGGCATATCTCTCTCAGCATCTTGAGGAACTTGATCCAACGTGGCGCGTACTCGAAGCGGTTGAGAAGGTCGCTAATCGGGTGCAACTCGGTAATGGCAAGGAGCTCTCTGCTAGTCAACTCTGTGAGCGCTTAGGTTTCAATAAGGATCAGCAGTGGACTCCTGTGGGCGATCTCTCGGGTGGAGAACGTCGCAGACTGCAATTAACGCGACTCTTAATGGATAGCCCAAATGTCTTGCTCTTAGATGAGCCAACCAACGATTTTGATGTAGAGACCTTGACTGCACTGGAAGATTTGCTGGATTCTTTTGGCGGAACTCTTCTCGTGATCTCACACGATCGCTACTTCTTGGAGCGAGTCTGCGACACCTTTGTCGGCTTGGTTGGCGATAAGTCTCTGCGGGATCTTCCCCGCGGTATTGATGAGTATTTGCAGTTGCGCAAGAGCGGTAGCGCAGCCGTAAGCAAAGCGATCGGCGAGAAGAAAGAGTCGAGCATCCTTGAACAGAAGGCGCTCAAGAAAGAGTTAGCCCGCCTTGAGAAGCAGATGGAGCGCCGCCAAGCCCGGATCGCGGAGATTGCGGTTGAACTTGCTGCTGTTACAACGGATCACACAAAATTAAGTGCTTTGCACGCAGAGCAGGAGAGCTTAGAGCGCGAATACGAAGAGCTCGAGATGACTTGGTTAGAGTTGAACGTCTCGTAATTGCTGCGCCGATTGCTCTGGCTTTACATCCATAATGAACGCACCCATTGCGGACTCGGAGCCTGCTAAGTACTTTAACTTTCCTGGTGCGCGGCGAATACTAGTGATCTGCCAGTGCAGTCCAAGAAGGTCGCGCCCCACGCGAACTGGAGCTTGATGCCAGGCCGCGATGTAAGCCATTTGAATCCCAAAGACCCCATCGAGTCGCAATAAAACCTCTTTAGCAATTTCAGGGAAGGCATCAGCAACGGCATCACTTAATTCGGAGAGGTCCGCCACAAATACCTTTGGTGCTACATGGATTTCAAAAGGGTAGCGCGCAGCAAATGGAACATACGCAATCCAATGATCATTCTGCGTGATGATCCGCACTTGATCTTTAATCTCGCGATCAATGATGCTGGTAATGAGTGGGATTCCCGATTTATCAAAGTGCTCTTGGGCCACCTGCAACATCTTGGAAGTGCGCGGAGTGATGAATGGATATGAGTAGATCTGACCATGCGGATGATTGAGAGTGACTCCGACTTCTTCACCGCGATTCTCAAAGGCGAAGACCTGCTCAACGTATGGAAGCGTTGAAATTTCGCGGGTCCGATCAATCCAGGCTGCCATCACAGTGCGCATCTGCGCTAATTCCAGACTTCCAAAACTTCCCTCATGTTGATCCGAGAAGACCACTACTTCGCAACGACCGGATGCCTGTATAACTTCTGCTGGCAATTCGGATGAAGGCGCAGAGAAAGAAGGCGAGCGATTCTCAAAGACAACGACTTCAAAGGTGGAGTCCGCGATCTCTGTTCCGAAGTCAGTCTTTGTTGGGCAGAGTGGACAGAACTCTTTGGGTGGCAAGAAGGCGCGGCCTTGGCGGTGGGCCGCCATAGCGATCCACTCACCGGTGAGTGGATCTTGACGCATCTCTCCAGGAAGTGGGCGCGGTTCTACTGGACGAGTGTCAACGGCGCTACGTTCCACAGGCTCACGGTCGTAATAAAAAATCTGACGCCCATCAAACATTTTAAGTTCAGTGCGCTTCACAAAGGTCATGTGGAGATCTTATTCCATGGCTCTAGATAGGTAAGGGGGTTAGGTAGATAAGATTGCGGTATGAGCTCTTCTGCGTGGTGGCGAGATGCCGCTATTTATCAGGTGTATCCCCGTTCCTTTCGCGATAGCAATGGAGATGGTGAAGGCGATCTACAGGGCGTCATCGCTGGACTTCCATATCTCGCCGATCTTGGGATCGATGCAATCTGGCTTAGCCCTTTTTACAAGTCCCCCAATAAAGATGGTGGGTACGATGTAGCGGACCCTCGTGATGTAGATCCTCGCTTTGGGACTCTCGCGGATGCAAAGGCGCTCATTGAAGCGGCGCACTCTCATGGCATTAAGTTCATCGCGGATATCGTTCCCAATCATTTCTCCTCAGATCACATTTGGTTTCAAGAAGCACTCAACTCACCCAAAGGTTCTGTGGCGCGCTCCCGTTTCCATTTCTACGATGGCCGCGGCGAGAATGGTGAGATTCCACCAAACAACTGGATCTCAATCTTCCGCGGTCCAGCCTGGACGCGCACAGCCGATGGACAGTGGTATCTCCACCTCTTTGATTCCAGTCAGCCCGATCTCAACTGGAGTAACCCGGATGTCGCCGCAGACTTTGAAAAGACCTTGCGCTTCTGGCTCGACCTCGGCGTAGATGGATTTCGCATCGATGTAGCCCATGGCGCAGTCAAGGAGAACTTGCTTGTAGATCACCGGGATCCAGAACGCCTCATCGATGCCCTGCGCTTAGATTTTCTTGAAATCAGCGAGGAGGAGCGGGCTGGGCTCCTCTCGGACGTTCCCTTCTTTGACCGTGAAGGCGTCCACGAGGTTTATCGAAAGTGGCGCACCATTCTCAATGAGTACCCTGGCGATCGCATGACTGTGGCCGAGGCATTTGTATATCCATCCAGTCGCGCAGCCCGCTATGTCCGCGAGGGAGAGTTGCACCAGGTCTTCAACTTCAACTTTATGATGTTGGGTTGGGATGCAGCCGCAATGCGTGCCAGCATCGAACGTACCCTCGCAGAGCTCGTCGACGTGAAAGCACCAGCTACTTGGGTACTGAACAATCACGACACACCTCGAGTTGTCACACGCATCGGTGGCCCCCGTAAAGCGCGAGCGCTCGCCATGTTGATCCACGCCCTCCCGGGTGGCGTCTATATTTATCAAGGAGAAGAGTTGGGACTTCCTAGCGCTGACCTTCCAGATAGCGCTCGCCAGGATCCTGCCTTTATTCGAAGTGGCGGCACCGATAAGGGTCGCGATGAATGTCGTGTTCCCATCCCATGGGACTCAAAACTTTCAAACTATGGGTACGGCACTGGCACACCGTGGTTGCCACAACCCGCAGATTGGGCGCAGTACTCGATGGATGTCGAAGCCGCCGATCCAGATAGCAGCTTGGCGCTCTACAAGAAGAGCCTCGCTCTGCGCCACTCACACCCCGCACTCGGTGGCGAGGGAGTTCCTACTTGGATCGACGCTCCAGCAGGGATCATGCACTTCACTCGCGAACCAGGGTTAGAAGTTGTGGTCAATACAACAGATAGCGAATCCACTATCGCTGTATCGGGCAGTTCTATCCTTTTGGAGTCCGCTACAGGTAGCTCACTCCAAGGTGGTCAATTGGCTATTGCAGCCAATACAACCATCTGGTTACAACGCTAATTACTTAACGGAACCAGCTAACAAGCCGCGGACGAAGTAGCGCTGTAGCGAGAAGAAGACGGCAAGCGGTACCAAGATTTGGATAAAGGCGCTTGAGGTAAGCAGCTCCCAGTGACTTCCCCACGTGCCCGCCAGGCCCGCAAGTTTGTTGTTGAGCGGATCAATTCCTTCGGTGCCGCCGGTAAATGTCAGCGCAACAAGCAGATCGTTCCAAACCCACAAGAACTGGAAGATGGTGAAGGCCGCGATAGCCGGAATTGAAAGTGGTAGAACAATCCGACGAAAGACGGTGAAGTGGCTAGCGCCATCTACGTGCGCCGCCTCCATCAGATCACGTGGCAGCGAGGCAATGAAGTTGTGGAGAAGATAGATCGCAAGGGGTAGCGCGAACATGGTGTGCGGAACCCAGATTCCAGCAAACTTTCCGGCAATATTTAATCCGGGGATCAGAGTCAGCGATCCAATGTGTGCGCCGCTATCAGCTCCCGAGCGGAAGAGGTTTAGCAGTGGAACGAGCGTTAACTGGATTGGAACAATCTGGAGCGCAAAGATCCCGTAAAAAATAATGTCGCTGCCTCGGAACTTAACCCATGCAAGACAGTACGCCGCCATTGTTGCGATCGTGATTGGGAAAATAACAGCAGGGATAGTGATGACAAATGAGTTGACGATATATGGCCAGATTCCGTTGGGAATTCCACTTACTGTGCTGGTACTGAAGATCGCAGAGTAGTTAGCGAATGTTAAGTGTGGATGTAAGAAGAGATTCCACCATCCAGTGGCAGAGATATCTGCTTTGGGCCTAAAGGAGGTCGCGAATAAGCCAAAAGTTGGGATTGTCCAAATAACAGCCATGATCCAGACGGTGATAGTCGCGCCACGACTTCCAAATAGTTTACGGCCGGCATTCTGCTCCGCAATCTTTGGTGCCTTACTGCGATTCAAAATGCTCATGAGATGGCACGCTCCCGACGTAGATTGATGATGTTATAAACCAAGACTGGAATAACGAGCAGGAATAGGACGATCGCCATCGCCGCTCCTCTTCCCGCGTCATAGCGAATAAAGGTTTCGGAGTACATCTCATTTGCAAGTACTGAGGTACCGAAGTTTCCGCCGGTGGACGCGCGGACAATATCGAAGAGTTTAAGCGTCGAAACAACCATGGTTGCGAGAACTACAATAAAAGTTGAGCGAACCATTGGGAAGGTCACCCCGCGGAATAACTTCCAACCGTGTGCGCCATCGAGAGCAGAGGCCTCCATAACATCGGCAGGCACCGCCTTGATTGCGGCGGAGAGGATGACCATCGCAAATCCCGTTTGTGACCAGACAAATACCACCATCAATAAGAAGGTGTTGAGTGGCTGAGTTAGGAGCCAGTTAGGGGGTTCAAAACCTAAGTGCTTGGCAATGGATGACATCAATCCAACTTGTGGTTGATCAGTGTTCGCATACTTATAAACAAATTCCCAAACGATAGAAGCGCCAACGAAAGAGATTGCCATCGGCATGAAGATTAAGGATTTTGCGACAGATTCACGGCGCATGCGATCAAGTAGAACTGCGAGCAATAAGCCCAGCCCTGTCGTAATTATTGGAGTAAAGAGAATCCAAAAGACGGTATTGCGAAGCACAATGCGTTCACTGGGATCTGTAAAGAGCCAGTGGTAGTTGCTAAAACCAACCCAGTGATGTGAGGCAGAGCCTTTGAAGCTGAGAATCAGCGTTCGAATTGCAGGGCCGAGCAAACCAATGACTACTAAGAGAAGTGCAGGGCCGAGGAAGACGAGGATCGCGATGGGGCGTTGCTTCTTACCGTTTGCCTTGCCCGCTATAAAGAAAATTACTGCAAGGACGGCGAGAAATATCCCGATCGCCGCAACCATCTGTCCGAGCTTAGGAAGGTTATCGCTCCAGAAGGAAGACATGGGCTCTCTTTCATCTATCAAGTGTTTGGTTCAGGGTCTAAGGCTAACCCGTCTAGCGGTAAATAGTAATGGCGGGGGCTTTTGGCCCCCGCCATTACCTGCACAAACTAGCGAACTAATTGATTAGTTGCTTGCTGATGGCCAAGCTGCGTCGATCTTTGCAGCCACTGTCTTCACAGGTGTGCCGTTAGCAAACCAGTCAGTGAATCCAGTCCATTCTGCGCCGTTTCCGATAGCAGCTGGCATTGCGTCAGATGCATCGAAGACGAAGGTAGATGATGGATCAGAGAGGTACTTAGCTGACAAAGCATCCAATGGGTTGGAGTAAGCCGAAGCAGGTACGCCACTGTTAGCGCTCAACCAACCACCGTTTGAACCAGCAGCCTTGATGCGGCTAACAGCCCATTGTGGTGTTGAGAGGTAGGTCTGAACTTCAACTGTTGCCTTGTTTGAGTTAAAGGCGAGGTAGAACTCTCCGCCACCCTCAACAGGTGTTGTTACAGCTGGGTTGATGCCTGGGAGGTAGTAAACCCATGCATCGCCAGTTGGTGAAACAACAGAGCCCTTAGGCAATGAAGCTGCGATGAATGAAGCCTGTTGTAGCTGCATGCAAGCGCCTGAAGGAATACCTGTTACAGCATCCTGGAATGAAGTTGTAGCAATGGTTGAAACCTTGCCAACATACTTGGAGTTACCCATCCAGTTCCACACTGTGTTCATTGCGTGGATGATTGGGGCATCTGAGAACTTAACTGTGTGGTTGATCCAGTTGTTGTAGACGGTTGAACCGGCTTCACGAACTACGACCTCTTCGAGCCAGTCAGTTGCAGGCCATCCGGTAGCTCCACCAGAACCGATACCGCCGCACCATGCTGTTTGACCAGCTGCAGCCATCTTGTCTGATTGAGCCATCATTGCTGTCCAAGTTGTAGGAACTGTGTAACCGTACTTAGCGAACTGCTTTGGTGAGTACCAAACCAAAGACTTCAAGTTGGCTGAGTTAGGTGCTGCGTAGAAGGTGCCGTTAACGGAACCTAGTCCACGCCAGCTCTTTGACCAGTAGCGGTTGATGTTGTTCTTAACAGCGTTTGGAGCTGGAACAGCCTTACCTGTGGCGACCATCTGTGCGATGAGACCTGGTTGTGGAACCAAAGCGAGATCTGGGGCGGTGCCACCAGCTACGCGAACTGGAAGTTGAGCTTCGAATTGATCGCTACCGTTCCAGTTGATCTTGATGCCTGTGCAAGCAGTGAAGTCAGCAGATGCTGCAGCGTAGCGAGTAAGTTCATCGCCAACGACTGAGGTGAAGACCTCAACTGTCTTGCCCTTTTGAACTGCATAGCCTGAACCAACGTTGGCACAAGCAGCAGATGAAGTTCCTGCATACGCTGCAGGAGCTACAAATGTTGCAACAAGCGCAACGGTTGCTGTGGCTACGCCAGCGAGCAAACCTTTTTTGCTAATCGACA
>DAIMCZ010000033.1:0-10224 GCA_036726125.1 Candidatus Nanopelagicaceae bacterium | reverse complement strand
AAGCCCGAAAATGTTATTCGCGGCCAGTACGTCGGTTACCTGGATGAGGCTGGTGTTGCTCCTCGCTCGACAACAGAGACTTACGCGGCGGCAACAATGTATGTCGACAACTGGCGCTGGTCTGGTGTTCCTTTCTACCTGCGCACCGGTAAGAACTTGGCTGAGACCACTCTTGAAGTTGTTATCGAATTTAAGCAACCACCTCGCCTCTTGTTTGCAGAGAGCCAAGAGGGATCTGCGAACTTGCTCCGCTTCCGTTTGGGTAAGAACGATGGCGTGGATATTGAGTTGCAGGCGAAGTCACCTGGCGACTCATTAACGACTGAATCTGTAAAGCTGACCGTTAACTTCTCGGCCGCCCTCGGCGATCGCCAAGAGGCTTACGAGCGTCTATTGCGCGCCGCTATGGCCGGAGATCACAAGCGCTTCACAGCAATTGATTCAGTACTTGAAACGTGGAGAATCGTTGAAGGCGTCATCAACAACGAGCCACACCTATCTCCGTACTTCAAAGGAACATGGGGTCCTGAGCGCGCCGACGAACTTCCAGAGCGCGGCTGGCTCGAGCTCTAAATAGCCTCTTTGGTAATCCCAAAGTTGGCGTAGGCGATGCCATCAATCGCAACGACGAATGATGTTGGCTCGCTCAGCACACCCGCAGCAATCGCAGGAGAAAATGGTGTCGTCGCGCGCGCGATAACTTCGGGATTTCCAATGAGCACTGTCCGTTTGGTGTCACCATCAATAACTCGAGCGCTAAATCCGCGCTCTGGAGCGAATGAGTAATCGCTAATTGGTAGGACAATAGCGCCGCGCTCTTGAAAGAACTCTTGCGCCGCTAAGTCGGCCGGGGATTTGGCTTCGCTCAGGATCGAGAGGATAGCGGAGTTGATGACGTGAGGGTCGAGTTGTGAGCCGCGGCTTGATGGGTCTGGGTTACTCTCGCAAATAAATCCTGTCACGGAGTAAACCTCTAGCTTTGCTACTTCGGGGGCGACAGGTGCTTGGACTACCTTCGCCTTCTTCTTTCCAAACCAGAGAAATCTCATGCGTTGAGCGCGCTCAGGAAGTCGCTGTGCAAGAGGCCGTTGCTCGATACGCCATTGCCACCGTGCGAACCTGGCTTGCCTTCCAGATTGGTGAAGGTGCCACCGGCCTCGCGAACGATGATGTCGAGCGCTGCCATATCCCACAGGGCCAGGACGGGTTCGACCGCGATATCAACTGCGCCTTCTGCCACGAGCATATGTGACCAGAAATCTCCGAGTCCACGGCTGCGCCAAATCTTCTCCTGTAGGGTGAGCATCGCCATCTTGCGAGTACCCCACCCGACGAGATCGGAGTAGGAGAGAGATGCATCTTTGAGTTCGCGCACCTGCGAAACCTTGATCTGCTTAGGAGCTCCACCGTTCTCGCTGACATAAGCGCCAGTGCCGAGCGCAGCAAACCAGCGACGATATAAGGCGGGTGCGCTCACTACCCCTGCAACAACCTCACCTTGTGGGTTACACAAACCAATCAACGTCGCCCAAGTAGGGATCCCGCGAAGGAAATTTTTGGTGCCATCGATGGGATCGATTACCCAGTAATAACTATCCGCTGTAAGTGCTGGTGTTCCAAACTCCTCGCCAACGACCAGATCCTGCGGCCGAGCTGCAGCCAATAACTCACGAATCTTCTTCTCGACAGCCTTATCGGCGTCTGTCACGGGTGTGAGGTCTGGCTTGGTCTCGATAACGAGATCGAGGGATTGGTAGCGATCTCTCGTAATGGAGTCTGCTACATCAGCCAGTTGGTGGGCGAGCATTAAGTCTTGGGCGAAATCTCTCATGTATTTAGTTTACCTTCGCGCAGCAGCCCTCGAAGATTGGCGAGCCTTGCGAGAGAGCCTGGATCGCTAATCATGCTGTTGAGCGCGCACTCTTCTTCATCATGCGAGCAATTGCGCGGGCAGTGCTCAATTGCCTCGGCGAACTCCGTAAAAGCACTGATCACGCGGTCGCGCTCCACGTGAGCCAGACCAAAGGAGCGCACTCCCGGGGTATCAATAATCCACCCGGATTTGTCGTTGAGCTCAAGGGCCACAGCACTCGATGAGGTGTGGCGACCACGTCCTGTCACATCATTGACATCACCGGTAGCGCGATTGGCGCTTTCGACGAGTGCATTGACGAGCGTTGATTTTCCGACCCCCGAATGGCCTAGGAGCACGGTGCGCTTGCCGGTTAACTCAGCGCGCAGCGCAGTGAGGTCGGCTCCGCGTTGAATCTGAATCGAATCGACAGCGAGGTCTTTATAAGCACTTAAAAATTCAGTGGGATCGGCGAGATCACATTTGGTCATAATGATCAGCGGCTTGATCCGTTGATCAAATGCGACCACTAAGGCGCGATCTACAAAACCGTGGCGTGGTTCCGGGTTGGCGGCGGCGAGCACAATCCCAATCTGATCGACATTAGCGACGATCATCCGCTCCATGCCAGCATCATCTTCAACAGTTCGCGTCAGTTCATTTCTCCGCGGTTCGACTGCAACGATGCGCGCCAGAGTATCTGTGCGACCAGAGATATCACCGACGATCCGCACGATATCTCCGACAACAACTGACTTCTTGCCTAACTCACGTGCCTTCATGGCAGTGACTACAACGCCCGTGGCTTCTATGAGCGCAGCGCTACGGCCACGATCTACTGCGATGATGCGAGCGAGATCTGCCCCAGAATAATCAGGTCGATCTTTGGTGCGCGGCCGTGAAGAGCGCTTCGGACGGATCCGAACATCATCCTCATCGAGTTCGCGAGGGGTCATTTATTCCCGGTTAATAGTTCATTCCAGGCTCCAGGGAAATCAGGGAGCGTCTTCTGGGTTGTTGCAATATTTTCTACTTCAATTCCATCGACGATTAAACCGATCATCGCGCCCGCAGTCGCCAGGCGGTGATCCTCGTAGGTATGGAAAGTTCCCGCATGAAGCTGGCGTGGAATGATTCGCAGGGCCGATGGCTCTTCAATGACCTCGCCACCCAAATTGTTAATTTCAGTTGCAAGTGCCGCTAAACGATCGGTCTCGTGGGTGCGCAGATGTGCGATGCCGCGTAGGTACGAGGGAGAGTCCGCAAAGAGGCAGATTGCAGCGATAGATGGAGTGAGTTCACCGACATCATGCAGATCGATATCAATTCCATGAATGGCCTCGCCAGTGATCGCTAGATCGTTACCTCTAAATTCAACGCGGGCTCCCATCGCGGTGAAGATTTCACGCAGTTGATCACCAGGTTGTGTAGTGCTGTGTGGCCAATCGCGAATGACAACGGTGCCCCCCGAAAGCATTGCTGCGCCCATGAAGGGAGCAGCATTTGAGAGATCAGGTTCAATCACAGAATCGGCCCCGCTCATGACGGTTGGCTTGACCCTCCATTCGTTCTCGCCGACTACAACCTCGACGCCCTTTTCACGGAGCATGGCGATCGTCATCTCGATATGAGGCAGTGAGGGGAGAGAGGTACCCACATGTTTAACGGTGATTCCCTCTTTGGTCGCAGGAGCGACGAGAAGGAGGGCCGAGATAAATTGGCTAGAGAGCGTTGCATCGACTTCAACGGTGCCGCCTTTGAGTTGGCCATTGGCGTTGATGGTCATCGGGAGCGCGTAGCGCCCACCGTGTTCGATCGATACCCCTAGCGATTCCAGCGCTTTAATGACTGGCCCAAGCGGGCGCTCGTGTGAACGAGCATCCCCATCAAAGTGGATGAGCCCTTTAGCCATTGCGGCGACTGGGGGCAGAAAGCGCATTACCGTCCCAGCGTTGCCTACATCTACTGATGCTGGCCCGTAGAGCTGCCCCGGGGTAATCGTGAGATCTCCATTGGCGGCGGTCTCAATACCGACGCCGATCGCCTTTAATCCAGCGATCATCAAAGCTGAGTCCCGCGAGTGCAGGGGGCGACGCAGCGTCGAGGGGGTTCCACAGAGCGCAGCCAAGATGAGGGCGCGATTTGTTACAGATTTAGATCCGGGAATCGTGAGGGTTGCATCAATCGGGTTCTGCCCCCGAAAGGGTGAGCGCCAAAGATTCGTCATATCGCAAGCCTACCTGAGATACCTTTACGCCCATGTGCGGTCGATACGCCCTTGCTGCAGAGCAAGATGACATCCTTGATGCATTTGCTATCTCGACTGAATATGCCGGTCCGATTCTCCCCGCTGATTGGAACATCACCCCGACCCGCAATATCTACATCGTTCGCGAGAAGAGCGATCGCGTCACCAATCAGAGGTCTCGTGAGTTAGCTACAGTCTCGTGGGGACTTATTGCGCCATGGTCTGAAAATCCGCAAGATGCCTTGCGCTCGCAATCACAAGCAATCAATGCGCGAACAGAGACTGTGCACGAGAAGCCAACTTTCCGCAGCGCATTCACCTCTCGTCGCTGCTTAATCCCAGCGACTGGGTATTACGAGTGGGCGACTGAACTCGGACCGTACTCGCCTAAGCAACCCTTCTTCATTCATGGCGATGGACTCATCGCATTTGCGGGAATTTGGGATCGCTGGAGAGCACCCGATGGCACGTATAAGGAGAGCGCGGCAATCATCACCCGGCCGGCCGTCGAGTTCCTGGCTACCGTCCATCATCGGATGCCGACATTCCTACCGCAAGAACGTTGGGGGGCATGGCTCGACCCATCGCTCAATCAGGTCGAGGAAATTCGCGGACTGATGGAACTATCCGAGCCAGCGCGGGGGCTGCGGGCCTATCCGGTCTCCTCGCGGGTTAACTCCACGGCAAATAATGGAGCGGATCTGATCGCGCCTATCGAACTAGGGGAGCCAGAGACCCTTTTCTAGACTTGATCTCTAGCGGCGATCCCGTTCACCGGGAATAAACCTTTATCTCAGCCCGTTCTCAATCTGTGGGAGTAGCCTTAGCGGTAATGGATGCCAATCAAAGTGAGCTAGCGGTCGTTGATCGCAGCGCTGAAAGTGCTGCCCAAAAGAAGGCGCGCTTTGAGCGCGACGCTCTGCAATTTACAAATCAGATGTATGCCGCCGCCTTGCGTTACACGAAGGATCCGCACGATGCGCAGGATCTTGTGCAAGATACCTATGCGAAGGCCTTCGTCTCTTTCCACCAATTTGAACCAGGGACCAATCTCAAGGCCTGGCTCTATCGCATTCTCACCACCACCTTTATCAATACCTACCGCAAGGATCAACGCCGCCCCCAAATTAGCGATGGCGAACTAGAAGATTGGCAGATTTACGACGCTTCCAGTCATACCAGCGATCAAGGTCGCTCGGCTGAGGATGTCGCTCTCGATGGAATCGTTGATCTCGATGTGCGCGCTGCGCTCGCTGCGATGCCTGAAGATTTTCGGATGGCGGTCTATCTCGCCGATGTCGAAGGCTTCTCCTACAAAGAGATCGCTGACATCGTAGGCGTCCCTGCCGGAACTGTGATGTCTCGCCTGCACCGCGGCCGCAGGTTACTTCGGGCTTCGCTCTCTGAATACGCCAAAGAGCGCGGTTTTAATCGGGGAGGCGATAATGCATAACGCCAACGCGCTGCCCTGCGATCAAATCCAACAGGCGCTCTATCTCTATATAGATCACGAGCTTCCTTCCGAGCAGGAGTATTGGAGCTTCCAGATTCACTTCAAAGAATGCCCTGATTGTGCCGCCGTCCTTGTTTACGAGAGCAATGCACTCTCTCTGATGCAGGATTTGCTCCGCGGCAGTTGCAATGAAGAGGCGCCACAAGATCTCCACGAACGGATCCGCCAGCAGACCGAAGCGCTTGCGGGACAGACACAGGTGCAGTTCTTCTCCTCATCCACAACAATTACAAACTTCACCTTTGATGGCACTACATCAATTCAAGTGACACAAGAGGTCACACACGAGATTCGCCACGACTTTACCGAAGGCGAATAAGCAGAACTTTTCTCCGCACTATCCATTAGGTTTTAACCATGGAGGCAGAGCAACTACTCGGAGCAGTAGGGATGGCATCTCTCACTGTTCGTCCCCTCGACACCGGGGTCGCACAGGGGCTCAATGATCTCCCTGTACTTGCCGCTAACTCCGCTCTCAATGTGATCGAATCGGCGTGCAGCGCAGCGATCGCCGAACACTTTCAGACTGGGGAGACCTCATTCACCATCGGCGCAGCTATCCAGATGCGCGGTGCGGTTTCAATCGGGGCAGAGGTAAGAGCTTTGGTGAAGGCGACTGAACTCAATGAAAATATCTTGACCTTTGAATGCGAAGTGCACCAGGAGAAACGAATAATCGCCGTTGCTCAAGTGCAACGGCGATTAGTAGATCGTGTTTCATTTATGGCACGCAGCGCAGCAGAGAATCTGCCGCGCAATAGCGCCGCTAGTTAATTAAGCCTTCAGATTACGCCTTCTTAGTAGCCCAGAAGATCTCGGCGATCTCATCAATCTTTGCAAGCAACTTATCTGCAACAGCAACATCAGTTGAACCCTTTGTTCCGCCAGCGCCAGCGAGCTTGGTTGCCTCGTTGAATAGCCCGTTGAGTTGTGGGTAGGCCTCAAAGTGAGGTGCCTTGAAGTAATCGGTCCATAGAACCCAGAGGTGATGCTTGACGAGCTCTGAGCGCTCTTCCTTAACGGCGATCGCGCGAGCTTGGAAGACAGGGTCACTGCTGGCGTGGTACTTCTCGATGGATGCCTTTACAGATTGTGCTTCAATCTTTGCTTGTGCAGGATCATAGATTCCGCAAGGTAGATCGCAGTGGGCATATCCCACCAAAGTTGGCTTAAACATGAGTACTCCTTCTTGAATGATGGCGGTGCGTCCTATGTGTCAGACTACTACTCCAATGGCAGCCCTTCCATTTAGATTAATCGCGGTAAACGGCGGTTCAATGCTCCCGACCTTTTCCAATGGCGATTGGCTGCTCTTTCGTACGCTCCACCTGCGCGATGCGAGCCATTTGCAACCCCTATTAGGAAAAGTGGTTGTGATCGAGCGCGAAAGTTATCCAGGAGTTCACTTCATCAAACGTGTGAAGAGAATAGATGAAGTTGGCGCTTGGGTTGAAGGCGACAACGTCGACGCCAGCACAGACTCACGGCAGTGGGGCGCACTACAGCCGACAGAGATCGTCGGACAAGTACTGCTTCGCTACAGGCGGGGCAGAGCTAGCGAGTAAATGCCTCGGTGATCAGAGCGTGCTGCTCTTCCTCGTGCAAGTGGTGTGAACCTGTTGCAGGGCTGGCAGTTGCACGACGTGAGACGCGGCGCAAGGTGCGACCTTCAAGTGCTTCAAAGGTGTTGAGAGCAACGAATGGGTATGGACCTTGGTTAGCTGGCTCATCTTGGACCCAGAGCAAGTTGGCAGCTGGGTGAGCGTTAGCTACCCGCATGAACTCCTCGATAGGGAATGGATAGAGCTGCTCAATACGCACGATCGCGGTGCTCATCTCACCCAGCTTCGCCCGCTCGGCGACGAGATCCCAATAGATCTTGCCGGAGCAGAAGATCACGCGCGTTGCATTGGTGACGGTGGTGTCATCAATGAGCGGCTTAAATGTTCCTGAAGTGAAATCAGCGAGACCAGATGCGGCAGCCTTCAGGCGCAGCATTGACTTAGGCTCAAAGACGATCAATGGACGTCGGGCCGCATTCTTCATATGCCAACGGAGCAGATGGAAGTAGGAAGCCGGGTTACTTGGTTGTGCAACGGTCATGTTCTGCTCGGCGCAGAGTGCAAGGTAGCGCTCGATACGGGCAGAGGAGTGGTCGGGGCCTTGTCCTTCGTAGCCGTGTGGCAAGAGCAAAACAACAGAGGAACGCTCGCCCCACTTCTGTAATGCGCTAGAGACAAACTCATCGACGATCGATTGCGCGCCATTGGCGAAATCGCCGAACTGTGCTTCCCAGAGCACGAGGGCATTTTCGCGCTCGACTGAGTAGCCGTATTCAAAGCCCATTGCTGCATATTCGGAGAGAAGTGAGTCAAAGACGAAGAATTGATTGTCATCATTGATCAGTCCGCGCAGTGGGAACCAATCGCCGCCGGTGTTCTGATCGACGATGACCGCGTGGCGGTTAGAGAAGGTGCCGCGGCGAACATCTTGACCTGCTAAGCGGATCGGATGGCCTTCAAGGAGCAATGAGCCGAAGGCGAACATCTCGCCAGCGGCCCAATCGACAGTTCCCTCATCGAGCATCTCGGTGCG
Organism: Candidatus Nanopelagicaceae bacterium; assembly: GCA_036726125.1. Lineage (GTDB taxonomy): Bacteria > Actinomycetota > Actinomycetes > Nanopelagicales > Nanopelagicaceae > PALSA-747. The sequence goes on along the minus strand of DAIMCZ010000033.1, from coordinate 2,016 downwards.
CTTTGCCAATTGAGGAGCCAAACGAGGGTGCACAGTAAAGCCTTCAGGAGTAGCGATCTGCGTCGCTGCGATCTTGCGCAACGTGGCTTCATCAACACCGGTATTAACTGACTCTGGAGGGGTGACGGAAGGAGCGTGATTTGAGGTGTGCTCTGGTTCGACATTGTGCACCGCTGCATACACGGCATCGAGTTGCGCCTGGTAATCGCGCAGAACTTCTTCGGCTTCCTCGACAGTTATGTCACCGCGCCCGATCAGCGCTTCGGTGTACAACTTACGGGTGCTGCGCTTAGCGTCAATCAACTTGTACATCATTGGTTGAGTGAAGCTTGGCTCATCGCCTTCGTTATGTCCGCGACGGCGGTAGCAGACCATGTCGATTACGACATCTTTGTTGAACTCTTGGCGATATTCGAAGGCCAGGCGCGAGACGCGAACGACAGATTCAGGATCATCGCCATTAACGTGGAAGACCGGTGCTTGAATCATCTTTGCGATATCGGTGCAATATGTAGAAGAGCGGGCTGCATGCGGCGATGTTGTAAATCCAACTTGGTTGTTCACAACGATATGAATCGTTCCGCCTGTGCGATATCCCTTGAGCTGCGAGAGATTGAGAGTTTCGGAGACGACGCCTTGACCCGCAAATGCTGCATCGCCGTGGACCAGAATTGGAAGGACGTTGAATGCTTCATGCACGCCATGCATATCCTCTTTGGCACGCACAATTCCTTCTAGAACGGGGTTAACTGCCTCAAGGTGTGAAGGGTTTGCAGCGAGATAAATGTTGGTTTTCTCGCCGGTGTCTGATTCGAAGACTCCCTTGGTGCCAAGGTGGTACTTAACGTCACCAGTGCCTTGTACAGAGTTTTCAGCGTAGTGGCCCTCAAACTCTTGGAAGATCTGACCGTACGACTTGCCGCCAATATTGGCCAATACATTGAGGCGACCGCGGTGTGGCATACCGATACAGACTTCGGCGATACCCGCCTTAGCGGAGCTATCCAAGATTGCATCGAGCAATGGAATCAGTGTCTCGCCACCTTCGAGAGAGAAGCGCTTTTGACCGACATACTTTGTCTGCAAGAAAGATTCAAAGGCTTCGGCAGAGTTGAGTTTGCGCAAGATGCGTAGTTGCTCTTCGCGAGGAGTGCGCGGTGCTCCAACTTCTACGCGCTCCTGCATCCACTTACGCTCAACGGGATTTTCCATATACATGTACTCAACACCGACGCTGCGGCAGTACGAATCGCGCAGAATGCCAAGAATGCGACGCAACTTCATAAATGGCTTGCCACCAAATCCACCAGTAGCAAATTCGCGATCGAGATCCCATAAAGAGAGTCCGTGCGTAACAACATCGAGATCGGGATGGCTACGTTGGCGATAGCGCAGTGGATCGGTATCTGCCATCAGGTGACCGAAGGTGCGATACGACTCGATCAACTGCTGCACGCGCGCGGTCTTGCTGATCTGATCTTCCTTCGAGAACTGGAAGTCGACTGTCCAACGAATTGGCTCGTAAGGGATGCGAAGCGCAGCAAAGATCTCGTCGTAAAAGTTCTCGGCGCCGAGCAGAATTTCATGGATGCGGCGTAAGAAGTCACCGGATTGCGCACCTTGGATAACGCGGTGATCGTAAGTGCTAGTGAGCGTAATGACCTTTGAGATTGCAAGATTGGTCAAGGTCTCTTCGCTGGCGCCTTGGAATTCGGCTGGGTAATCCATAGCTCCGACGCCGAGAATCAGACCTTGTCCCTGCACCAGACGTGGCACTGAGTGCACCGTGCCGAGAGTTCCTGGGTTGGTTAATGAAACCGTGGTTCCTGCATAATCTTCGACAGTCAAAGTTCCGCCGCGCGCTTTGCGAACGGTCTCTTCGTATGACGCCCAGAACTGCGCAAAGTCGAGATCTTCGCAGCCTTTAATAGAAGGTACTAGTAGTTGGCGAGTGCCATCTGGCTTTGCAAGATCGATCGCGATACCCAAGTTGATATGTTCGGGGCGGCCGAGAAC
>DAIMCZ010000032.1:0-10331 GCA_036726125.1 Candidatus Nanopelagicaceae bacterium | reverse complement strand
GGAAGTTGTATCGCACAAGTCCTCATGTGCGTAGAGCGCTATGAAGCATGGCCGCTCTGGTTTGTGGTTGATGGCGTTTACACCTATCAGTTCTGGCACGGAAAGTCCTACCTGACTTCGATCCTGTACTTCATCTTCGTTCTGCTCGCTATCGGAGGATGGAAGCGCTGGTTGCGAATCGCTAACCTCGAAAAGAGCGCCGTGAAATAGATGATCATCACAATTGATGGAGTCGCGGGTGCAGGTAAGACAACTCTTGCAGCATTTATGGCCGCGGAGTACGAAGAGAAAACTTCCGTGCAGGTTGTACATATGGATGATCTCTACGACGGATGGAGCGATCCCCTGGGAGCTGCGCTCACCGAGAAATTGATTGCTATTGCCCGCGGCCACCTCGAACAAACTGTGGTCCAAACTCGAAGTTACGACTGGAGTGCAGATCGACCCGGTGCAGAGTTGGTTATTCCACCAACGAAACTCCTCATCCTTGAGGGGGTCGGCTCGGGCCAAAGGGCAATCCGAGAGTTCGCCGAGACAAAAATCTGGATTGACCTCGAACCTATCGTTGGCCTGCGCCGGGTGCTGGCGCGTGATGGATTCCAGATCGAAGAGCAGATGCTGACCTTTCTAGAGCACCAACGTATGCACTTCGTCGAAGAAGGCACACGGGACGCCGCTGATTTCCACCTGAATGGTTTGAATTAACCTCTAGAATTTAAGCGTGTCTGATCTATCCGGCGAAATAATCGATAACCGCTACGAGCTCTTGTCGCTCATAGCGGCCGGTGGGATGGCCTCTATCTACAAGGCGACGGATCAGCGACTCGATCGCTTGGTCGCCGTCAAAATTATGCATCCTCACCTCGCCAATGATGAGGAGTTTGTAAATCGTTTTATCCGAGAGGCCAAGGCGATCGCCTCGCTCTCCCACCCCAACATCGTCTCCATTCAGGACCAAGGCTGGAATGAGGGCGGCACTCCCGCCGTCTTTATCGTCATGGAATATATCGATGGCTTCACTCTGCGTGAACTGCTCGTAGAGCGCGGCCGCCTGACACCGCAGGAGCTCTTGCACTACGCCATCCCAGTCGTCAGCGCACTTGCACAGGCCCATAGCCTCGGCATCAATCACCGTGACCTCAAACCAGACAATATCTTGATCTCCAAAGAGGGAAGGATAAAGATCGCCGACTTTGGACTGGCCCGAGGCGCCACTCTAGGTGGCACCTTGACTGTCGAATCGAGCATCGTCCTCGGGAGCGTCTCTTACTTATCCCCCGAGCAGGTGGAACGAGGGATATCCGATGCGCGCAGCGATATTTACTCGCTCGGAATTATGTTCTACGAACTTCTCACAGGTGTAAAACCTTTTGATGGTGAGACACCGATTCAGATTGCACTCAAGCACGTTAATGAACGGGTTCCCGCGCCTTCGCTCCTGCAACCTGGGATTCCTCCTGCGCTCGACACATTGGTTCTTCGCGCCACCGCACACAATCCAGATCAGCGGCAGCGCAATGGGGCCGAACTACTCGAGGAGCTGACCCAGCTTCAAATCGATTTAGATCCCAAACGCTCTCAACTCACTTTGGATCTAGATTTGCCTCCGCAACCGCCAACACCGAAGCGCAAGAGTGCTCGCCCAGAGGTTCGCATCGGAAGCACTTTAGTTACCAAGGTGCGCAACTTCACTGAACCTACCCATATAAAGAGGGAAGAGAAGAAGCCCACCTTCATCCCCGAAGGTAAGTTAGAGGCACCTCTAGTTCTGCCGAAGCCGGCTGCAAAAAAGCGCAAGACTTCAAAACGCGTGCAGCGCAATCGTTACATCGCCTTCATCATCCTCATGCTGGTGGTCGCAGGTGGTCTCTACCAGTTGGCATGGCCGGTGAATGGGATTTCGTTGCCATCAGTCGTGGGAATGAATCTGAAGGATGCAACGAGCACGCTTTCGAATATCGGAATGCAGACTGTGGTGGCGCAACGAGAGTTCGACTCCAGTGTTCCTAAGGGAGAAGTAATCTCCTCATCACCTGGCGGTGGCGCAAGGCTAAAGCGCGGTGGAACGGTGGCACTGACCATCTCTGAGGGGACGCCAGTAGAGCCAACACCCACCCCAACTCCAATTCCAACGCTGAGCGCGACTCCGACACCGGTATCTACGGATCCGAACGCTCCGATCACGATCTCAAATTACGTCGGACTTACAAGTGACCAAGCGCAGAGCGAATTAACAGCAGCTGGGTTAACCGTCAATCAAACATTTGCATATAGCGACACCATCGCGACAGGGAGCGTGATGTCGCAGATGCCGGATGGGACTGCGCCGGTAGCTCCAGGTTCTACGGTAACCATCGTCGTCTCCAAAGGTGCCGCAAATGTCTACATCCCTAACGTCTATTCGCTCTCGGGCAGCTATGCAACCAAAGAGCTCGAGAACCTCCAACTCAAGGTGATTGTTCGAAAAATTGGCAATGGAAAACACGTCACCAACGTCTCTCCTAAGGTCGGAACCTCGGTCAAGCGCGGCAGCACGGTGGTTATAACCCTCGGGTAGGCTCTCGCCATGAGTCCAGCAGCAACTCCCCGCACCGCTCCGCGTATTGGCGCGCACACCCCCACTTCAGGCGGAATGGCCAAGCGCTCGATTGAATACGCGCTCACTACCGGAGCAGAGGCAATACAGGTCTTCGCATCTAACCCTCGTGGATGGGCAATGCCGGAGGCAAATCTTTCAGCTGACACGGCTTTTCGTGACCGCGCAGGCGAACTCGATATTCATACCTACGTGCATGCACCTTTCTTGATCAACCTCGGTTCACCGACAGCTGCAACGTATGAGAATTCCGTTGCATCAACTGCCTACTCGCTAAAGCGAGCCCGGGAAATCGGTGCGTTAGGAACAGTAATCCACACCGGCTCCGCCGTCGATGTTAACCACGTACCTACGGCCTGGAAGCAGATCAACAAAGGCATAATGCCAGTCCTTAAAAAGTTGAAGGAAGATGACCCGTGGCTGCTGCTGGAGCCAACCGCGGGCCAAGGGCAATCGCTCGTCAAGAAACTTGATGATCTCTTAATGTACTTCGAGGCTCTTGAGTGGCATCCAAAGGTGGGAGTCTGCCTCGATACCTGTCACGTCTTTGCAGCAGGTCACGACATCGCTAAGAAGGGTGGGATGACTGAGACCTTAGATCTTTTGGTCTCGCTGGTTGGCATTGAGAGAATCAAACTCATCCATACCAATGACTCGATGGATGTTTGCGGCGCGCTCAAAGATCGCCATCAAAATCTGGGTGATGGAGAGATCGGTCTCAAGGCATTTGAAGAGTTGATTGCGCACCCTGCGGTAGTAAATGCACCGCTCATTCTTGAAACTCCCGGGCAGGAACCAGAGCACGGCTCTGAAATCACCTTGCTCAAAAAGATGAGATCCAAGAAGAAGTGAATTTTAAAACTCATAAATCAATCCCAACAGTTCTACTTCTCTCGGTTGCAGTGGTTTGGGGTAGCACCTTTGCAATCATGAAGAACTCGCTGGACCGCATCGATGTCAATTCATTTCTAGCCTGGCGCTTCATCGTTGCTGCACTACTCATGGCGGCGCTGCGCCCCCAATCATTTCGCCACATCGACCGCGGCTTCCTCTTGCGCGGGGTAGGCGCCGGAGTACTTCTAGGTTCCGGATATATCTTCCAGACCTTCGGCCTCACCCTCACCACCGTTGCAAAGACTGGATTTATAACTGGGCTTTATGCAGTCTTTACGCCACTTATTGGAGCGATGTTCTTCAGGCACCACATCTCGAAGATCCAGTGGTTCGCAGTGGGCCTGGCGACGATCGGTATGGGAGTTCTCTCGTTGCATGGTCTCAGTATTGGGCGAGGTGAATTTCTCGTGTTGATCGCGGCCTTCAGCTTTGCACTGCACATAATTGCATTGAGTCGTTGGAGTCCCAACCGAGACTCTTACGCTCTCACGATGATCCAGATGGCCACTGTCGGCGTTATAGCGCTCCTCGGCTCTCTCAAGAGCGGATTTCATGCTCCTCACGACCAAGGGGTTTGGGCAGTTGTTATTTACTGCGCGATATTTGCCAGTGCCTTCGCCTTCATCGTACAAACGTGGGCGCAGTCATTTATGTCAGGAACCAGCGTTGGGATCGTGCTCACGATGGAATACATCTTCGCCGCCATCTTCGGCATCGCACTAGCTCATGAGCATTTAACGTGGAGAATCGTCATCGGCGGCATCTGCATGATGGTCGGGCTCTATCTAGTGATCCTCTACGACGAGCCGGATGCCCCAGTTCTCCCGCCGGACCATGAGAAGATTGCCTCATGATTGATCTCCGCTCCGATACCGTAACCAAACCAAGCGAGGAGATGCGCGCTGCCATGATGCGCGCCGAAGTAGGCGATGATGTCTACGGCGATGATCCCACCGCTAATTCACTGGAAGAGCGGGTTGCAGCACTCTTTGGATTTGAAGCGGGGCTCTTCACTCCAACCGGTTCATTGGCCAACCAACTCGCCATTCGCCAATTGGTAAAACCGGGCGAAGAGTTAATCACTGAAACGTTCTCTCACATCGTACGTGCCGAGCTCGGCGCCGGAGCAGCATTCAGTGGAATCACTACCCGAACTTGGGAGTCACCTCGTGGCGCTCTCGTTGCCGCCGATCCTCTCCGCATCGCACGGCCCGATTCAGGCCCTTATCAAGTTTCAACCACGGCAATTGCGGTTGAGAACACTCACAATTTCGGCGGCGGAACAGTTCAATTAATCGATGAGATCAGAGCCTTGCGCGAGGCCTCTCTGCAGATGGGGCTCTTCATGCACCTCGATGGTGCGCGCATCTGGAATGCTCATGTCGCATCGGGTGTTTCGTTTCTCGAGTACGGAAAGTACTTCGACACAGTTTCGGTCTGTCTCTCCAAAGGTTTGGGGGCTCCGGTTGGCTCTGTGATGCTTTCAAATAAGGAGCGCGTTGCCAGTGCGCGTATCTGGCGGAAACGTTATGGCGCTGGAATGCGACAGATTGGGATGCTGGCTGCTGCCGGTCACTTCGCGCTAGACCACAATATCGAACGCCTCGCAATCGATCACGAGCATGCTCGCTCGCTGGCCAGTGCAGTTCACGCCGTTGCGCCCGCAGTGGTGGACCCAAGTGAAGTTGATACAAATATTGTCATCTTGGATCTCACAGGCTCTGCAATCTCTGCAGGAGATATCAACGGCGAGTTAAAGAAGGCTGGAATCCTGGCGAGCACAGTTGGCCCCACAACCCTGCGTCTTGTTACTCATTTGGATGTGAGCGCTGCGCAAATTGCCACAGTGAATTCCGTACTGCCAGAGTTAGTGGAGCGCGCCTTCAAAGCGTAGTAACTCCTCTTTGAAGTGCATGCCGTAGGCGTAATTGCCTAACTCTCCCCCGGTTTTTACAACACGATGGCAAGGGACAATGGGAGCTATCAGATTTCGTGCGCAAGCACTTCCAGCTGCGCGCACAGCGGCAGGCGAACCAGCACGGGATGCCAACTCTGCATAACTCATCGTCTTACCAGCAGGAATCTTGCGCATTGCTTTCCAAACGGCTTGCGAAAATTCCGCTCCTGGCTGACGCACCTTGATTCCATTGAGGGCTGCGAAATCTCCGTCGAAATAATCTTTGATGAGATCAGAGATGATTGGAATCTCTTTAGCTGACTTCATGCCTAAGTCGTAATCAGATTTATCAAGGCGTGCGCTCAATTCGCGCAGTGGTCCCCAACCGGCTGCCAACAGCACATGCTCATGTGCAATAAGTTGAAGTGAGCCAACCGGCGTCTTCATACTGGCGGTCAGGAGCATTCGGGTAGCCTAATTCAGGAAGCCCGCAATAGATAGACCTGGATTTTTAGCGGTCGCGCAACATCTCTGCGACAAGGAACGCCAACTCCAACGATTGCGTGTGATTCAAACGCGGATCGCACGCGGTCTCGTAGCGATGTGCAAGATCCTCTTCGGAAATTTGCTCTCCTCCACCGACACACTCGGTGACATCGTCACCAGTTAGTTCGATGTGGATGCCGCCAGGGTGGGTACCAAGCGCCTTGTGTACCTCAAAGAAGCCACGAACCTCATCGAGCACATCGTCAAAGCGGCGCGTCTTGTAGCCGCTCGGTGCCTCGTAGGTATTGCCGTGCATCGGATCGCAGACCCAGAGAATATTGGCTCCTGATTCCGTCACTGCCTTAACAAGTGTCGGTAACTTCTCGCGGACGAGACCCGCACCCATGCGGGTGATGAAGGTGAGCCGACCAGGTTCGTTGGTGGGGTTGAGAATCTTGATCATCGTCAAGGCATCTTCTGGCGTCGACTTAGGTCCGAGCTTAATTCCGATCGGATTGTGAATCTTTGCAGCGAAATCTACGTGGGCGCCATCGAGCTGCCGAGTGCGCTCCCCGATCCAGACCATGTGACCCGAAACGTCGTAGGCGTTGCCGGTACGTGAGTCGATGCGGGTGAGGGCCTTTTCGTATTCAAGAATCAGCGCTTCGTGGCTGGAGTAGAAATCAACTTTCTTGAAACTTTCAGGGTCTACACCTGCGGAGGTCATGAAGTTAAGTGCGCGGCCGATCTCATTGGCCATCTGCTCGTAGCGTTGCCCAAAGCGCGGATCATTGGCAAAGCCTTTATTCCACTCATGCACCTGTCGCAAGTCGGCAAAGCCACCTTGGGTAAATGCACGCACTAAGTTGAGAGTTGCGGCAGAGGTGTTATAAACCTGAACTAAGCGTTGTGGATTGGGCTGGCGTGACTCAGCAGTGAACTCAATATCGTTTACGGCATCGCCGCGGTAGGCCGGGAGAGTAACTCCATCACGTGTCTCGGTGTCGTTGCTGCGTGGCTTGGCAAACTGCCCGGCCATACGTCCGACTTTAATTACTGGAAGTGATGAGGCGTACTGCAAGACAGCAGCCATCTGCAGAATGGTCTTAATGCGATTGCGAATCGAATCAGCAGTTGCTGATGCGAAGGTCTCAGCGCAATCTCCACCCTGCAACCAGAAAGCTCTTCCTGCTTGCGCTTCGGCAATTTTTGCTTTGAGGTTGTCGCACTCTCCTGCGAATACAAGTGGCGGCAACTTCTTTAATTCAGCAACCGCCTTAGCAACGGCTTCGCCATCTGCTCCGCCTGGCCATTGCGGCTGTTGTGCCGCAATGAGTCCAGGCGTAAATAGGGTATCGAGATTCGTCATAAGAGGAGCCTAGGGAGGTTAGAGGTCGGTGCGACGACTAATTATCCGAAGAAGACCTCGGATTCTGCGTAACGTGAAGGATCTACGAGCTTGAGCTCGCCTGTTGCTGATGCAAGTGGAACCATCTCAATCTTCGTTCCATGCAGAGCAGCCATGGTGCCCCAATTGCCTTCGTGTGCCGCGGTGATTGCAGCAAGACCAAAGCGAGTTGAGAGAACGCGATCGAAGGCTGTTGGGCTGCCGCCGCGTTGGATATGTCCGAGGACGACTGTGCGAGTCTCTTTTCCGGTCTTCGCCTCAATCTCTTCAGCGAGCCAATCGCCGATTCCGGAGAGCTTGACGTGTCCAAAGGAGTCGAGTGTCTGATCCTTAACCTTCATATCGCCATCTTGTGGGATAGCGCCTTCAGCAATAACGATGATGGGAGCAAAGCCATCTGCGAAGCGAGAGTTAACCCATTCGGCGACCTTGTCGGTCGAGAACTTCACTTCAGGAATCAAAATTGCGGCTGCTCCACCTGCGATACCAGCATGGAGTGCGATCCATCCGGCGTGACGTCCCATGACTTCTACGACGAGAGCGCGGTGGTGTGACTCTGCAGTCGTGTGGAGGCGATCAATCGCTTCCATCGCAATATTTACAGAGGTATCAAATCCAAATGTGTAGTCGGTGTTGTTGAGATCATTATCGATCGTCTTTGGAACTCCGATGACCTTTACGCCAAGTGCATCGAGTTTGGTAGCAACTCCGAGGGTATCCTCGCCGCCGATCGCGATAAGCGCATCAATGCCCAAGTTCTTCAAATTCTCTTGAATCTTCTCGACGCCGCCCTCGATCTTGAAAGGGTTGGTGCGTGAGGAGCCGAGGATGGTTCCGCCCTTAGGCAGAATGCCTCGGGTCGTGGTGAGGTCTAGAGGCATAGTGAGTCCCTCTAGCGGACCCTTCCAGCCATCGCGGAAGCCGACGAAGTCGTATCCGTACTCCTTAACACCCTTGCGAACTACCGCACGAATAACGCCATTTAGGCCTGGGCAATCTCCGCCACCTGTGAGGACTCCAAAACGCATTTATGTAACTCCAGATCAAATCTCGAATAACGGGAAGAGGCTCCCGCCTGTGGTCAACGCTGACTGGCGCAGTCTACCCTTGCGCCATGGCCCTAGTTGCAGGCGTAGATTCATCGACCCAGTCAGTAAAAGTCGTCATCCGAGATGCCGAGAGCGGCGCACTGATCCGTGAGGGTCGCGCCCCTCACCCGGATGGAACTGAGGTAGATCCCCAAAGCTGGTGGATCGCCCTCCAGGAGGCCCTAAAAGCCGCAGGTGGTCTCGATGACGTCGCGGCGATCTCGGTCGGTGGCCAACAGCATGGTCTCGTCGCGCTTGATAGCGCTGGGGAGATTATTCGTCCCGCCCTTCTCTGGAACGACACCCGTTCGGCGAGCGCAGCCAACGACCTTAACCACGAGATCGGTGGCGGTCAGGCGATGGCCGATGCCACTGGATCGGTTCTCGTCGCCTCATTTACGGCTAGCAAGGTGCGTTGGATGGCTGATCATGAGCCGGAGTTGGCTGGCAAGATCGCGGCAATCGCTCTCCCCCATGACTGGCTCTCGTGGAAGTTGCAGGGAGCAGAGAACTTCGAGCAGCTCTTCACAGATCGCAGTGACGCTTCAGGCACCGGCTACTTTGATTCGGTCACTTCAACCTATCGTCGCGACATTCTGGCACTTGCGCTGCATAGCGATCGCGATATCTACCTGCCACGCATTGTTGCAAGTAGCGACTTTGGCGGAGTGACACCAAGCGGAGTCCGCATCGGTGCGGGTACAGGTGATAACGCGGGAGCAGCATTTGGTGTGCAAGCCCAGCCTGGGGATGTTGTCGTCTCCCTTGGCACGAGCGGGACTGCATTCTCGGTGTCAACAACCCCGACCCATGAAGGAACGGGAACCATCGCAGGCTTCGCCGATGTAACTGGAAATTATCTTCCACTGGTCTGCACTCTCAACGCTGCCAGAATTCTCGATGCTGCGGCGCGCATCTTGGGCGTGAACTTTGATCGCCTCTCGGAACTCGCTCTCAACGCCCCTGCAGGTGCACACGGATTGACGCTGCTGCCCTACTTTGAGGGCGAGCGCACCCCTAATCGACCCGACGCAACAGGCGTCTTTGCGGGGATGAACCTCAACAACTCCAATCCTGAATCAATCGCGCGTGCGATGATCGAGGGAATGCTCTGCGGTCTTGCCGATGCAGTTGCAGCCCTCGAAGCAGAGGGCGTAGCGATTAATCGCATCTTCTTGGTTGGTGGAGCGGCGAAGAACCCCGCAGTGGCTCAGATCGCATCCGCACTCTTTGGTCGCGAGGTGATAATTCCTCCTGCTGGTGAATATGTTGCAGATGGAGCAGCAAGGCAGGCTGCGTGGGCCTTATTGGGCTCCGCCCCGCAATGGGATTTAGGTAAGGTCACTCACGTGCAGAACTCACCAACGCCACATGTTCTGGAAAAGTATCGCGTACTCCGCGACGCCACGGTCAACTGGTGAAGCGCACTAGTTGGATCTACTTCTGGGCAACCGGAGTCCTCTGGGGAGTTCCTTACCTTCTGATTCGCGTAGCAGTTGCTCCCGGTCAATTTACTCCGGCATTTGTTGTCTTCTCTCGCGTCGCAATTGGCGCCGCCCTCTTAATTCCTTACGCAGCTCAACGAGGTGTTCTAAAGCCCGCGCTTAAAGAGCTCAAGTGGATCATCGCCTATGGGATTATCGAGATGGTCGGACCATGGGGCTTAATTAGCCAAGGTGAAACGAAGATCAACTCAGGATTAGCGGCACTCTTAATTGCGACCGTTGCCATTTGGGCAACGCTGCTTAATGGTGCGCTTGGAGATAAATCAGTTTGGCACTCCACCCGACTTATTGGATTGGCAGTGGGATTTGTCGGAATCTGCCTGGTGGTGGGGATCGAGAGCCTGCAGGGCAAAGTAAATACACCCGCCATTCTGATGCTTCTACTTGCTGCGATCGGTTACTCCATCGCCCCTGCTTTGATCCGGGCAAAGGCACCACACCTCGATGGAGCCGCTGT
>DAIMCZ010000031.1:3661-10635 GCA_036726125.1 Candidatus Nanopelagicaceae bacterium | reverse complement strand
GTCTGTAAGACTGCCGGCGTCGGAGTCGATTTCTTCGAAGGCCCTGCTCGCGTCTTTGAGCGGGAACAGGCGGCAATGACCGCGCTAGAAAATGGAACGATCAAGGCTGGCGATGTCGTAGTCATTCGTTACGAGGGCCCTAAGGGCGGCCCTGGTATGCGCGAGATGTTGATGATCACTGGTGCCATCAAGGGAGCGGGGCTAGGTAAGTCCACACTGCTTCTGACCGATGGTCGTTTCTCCGGTGGTAGTACTGGACTCTGCGTTGGACATGTCTCGCCTGAAGCAGTGGATGGCGGTCCAATCGCCTTCATCAAGGATGGCGACCTCATCCGCATTGATATTGCCAAGCGGACCTTGGATCTTTTAGTCGACCCTGCCGAACTCGATGAGCGTCGTAAGGACTTCGTCCCCGTGCCTCATAAGTTCCGCCGTGGCGTCTTGGCTAAATACGCAAAGGTTGTTGGCTCCGCCTCCCAAGGCGCTGTCTGCAGCTAAATAACATGAGACCCGCTTCTCATATTTTGAGATGGGTCTAATTGGGGTTGACGTCGCCCGCTCGACCAGCGAGAATTGCACTATGACATCATCAGTGGTGATTCGAGAGCGCGCGATCTAGTCTGACTAGATGGTGCGCTACCCCTCAGTGGAAACTGAGGGGTTTCGTATTTCACGGGGTAAATGTCTTTCGAGTAAACCGACAGGGAAGGAGATGAATATGTCAGCACAAATCACCGGAGCGCAGTCACTCGTGAATTCACTTGAGTCTGCTGGAGTCGATGTCATGTTCGGAATCCCTGGCGGCGCGATTCTTCCTGCTTACGACCCGATCTTTGATAGCTCCATCCGCCATATCTTGGTTCGCCACGAGCAGGGCGCTGGCCATGCCGCAACTGGCTATGCCCAGGCAACAGGGCGTGTTGGAGTCTGCATCGCAACGTCTGGCCCAGGCGCTACAAACTTGGTAACCCCGCTCGCCGATGCGCAGATGGACTCTGTCCCAATCGTTGCAATTACCGGTCAGGTCGCTTCGGCTGCCATCGGCACCGATGCCTTCCAAGAGGCTGATATTCGTGGCATCACCATGCCCGTCACTAAACACAACTTCCTCATCACAGATCCACGTGATATTCCCCGCGCGATCGCCGAGGCCTTCCATATTGCAGGAACCGGACGCCCTGGCGCAGTACTGGTCGACATCGCCAAAGATGCTCTGACCAAGATGACCGATTTCGAATGGCCGACATCCCTCTCGCTTCCAGGTTACAACCCGATCATGGATCCGACCGCTGAGTCGATTCGTGATGCGGCTGCGCTGATTGCAGAGTCAAAGAGCCCCGTGCTCTATGTTGGTGGTGGAGCAATCAAGTCCAATGCCTCTGCGGAACTGATGAAGCTTGCAGAGCTCACTGGCGCTCCCGTTGTTACAACTTTGATGGCCCTCGGTACCTTCCCCGATAGCCACCCACAACACCTCGGGATGCCAGGAATGCACGGAACCGTTGCGGCTGTTACTGCACTTCAAAAAGCCGACCTGCTCATCACCCTCGGTGCTCGCTTCGATGACCGCGTGACGGGCAAGCTCTCCTCATTCGCGCCTAACGCAAAAGTCATCCATGCAGATATCGATCCCGCTGAGATCGGCAAGAACCGTATCGTCGATGTCGCGTTGATCGGCGATCTCAAGGCGACCATCAATGCATTGTTGCCAGAGTTGAAGAAGAAGTTTGAAAGTTCAAAGCCTGATCTCACCGAGTGGTGGGCACAGTGCAATAGCTGGCGTAACAAGTATCCACTCGGCTTTGACGAACCCACTGATGGATCGGTCTCGCCACAGTACGTGATTCAACGTTTAGGTCAGATCGCCGGTCCTGATGCAATTTATGTTGCGGGCGTCGGACAGCATCAGATGTGGTCATCGCAATTCGTTAATTATGAGAAGCCGCGTACTTGGATCAACTCTGGTGGGCTTGGAACTATGGGCTTTGCAGTGCCTGCTGCGATGGGTGCCAAAGTCGGTGCACCAGATACAGTCGTATGGGCGATTGATGGTGATGGTTGCTTCCAGATGACTAATCAAGAGTTAGTTACCTGCGCATTGAACAATATTCCGATCAAGGTAGCGATCATAAATAATGAATCGCTTGGAATGGTTCGCCAGTGGCAGACCTTGTTCTACAACGAGCGCTACTCCAACACGGATTTGCACTCCAAGCGCATTCCTGATTTTGCAAAACTCGCTGAGGCAATGGGTTGCGTCGGATTGCGTTGCGAGAGCAAAGAAGATGTAGATCGCGTTATCAACGAGGCGATGGCGATCAATGATCGTCCTGTTGTTGTTGATTTCAGCGTGCATCGCGATGCGATGGTATGGCCGATGGTGGCTGCGGGTACCTCGAACGATGACATCGTTATCGCAAAGTCAATGGCACCTATCTGGGATTCACAGGAGCTATAAATGAGCACACATACACTCTCCGTTCTTGTTGAAAACAGCCCAGGAGTCCTGGCAAGAGTTGCCTCACTCTTCGCCCGCCGCGGATACAACATTGACTCGCTCGCCGTTGGTCCAACGGAAGATCCCAATGTTTCTCGCATGACAATTGTCGTCAACGTAGAAGGTCACGCCTTATCTCAAGTGATTCAGCAGACCGATAAGTTGATCAATGTACTGAGCATCATCGAACTCGATCCAATCGCTTCGGTGCAGCGCGAACTCCTTCTTGTAAAGGTCACAACCAGCCCCGAGACTCGCTCACAAGTTCTCGAGACCGTTCAACTCTTCCGCGCCAAGGTTGTCGATGTGGTACAGGATGCCGTCACGATCGAAGCGACTGGTAATAGCGAGAAGATCCAAGCGCTCCTACGCGTCTTGGAGCCATATGGCATCAAAGAATTGGTTCAGTCCGGACTCGTCGCAATGGAGCGCGGATTGAAGCCAGGAAAATCACATACCCCGGATCACGACTAAGAAAGGCAGACCCTAAAGTGGCTACCCAATATCACGATGAAGATGCAGATCTATCGATCATTCAATCCAAGAAAGTTGCCGTGATTGGTTATGGCTCGCAGGGTCATGCACACGCACTCTCTCTTCGCGATAGCGGAGTAGATGTCCGCATTGGTCTCGCCGAAGGTTCCGCATCGCGCGCCAAGGCAGAGGCTGAAGGCCTTCGCGTACTTTCAGTTGCTGATGCAGTTAAGGAAGCCGATGTCGTAATGCTCTTGGCTCCTGATCACGTCCAACGCCACATCTACAACGACTCGATCAAGCCAAACCTCAAGCCTGGCTCCGCTCTCTTCTTTGGACACGGCTTCAACATCCGCTTCGGCTACATCAAGCCAGAGGCCAATATCGATGTTGCCATGGTCGCTCCTAAGGGCCCCGGTCACCTCGTTCGTCGCGAATACTCCGCAGGCCGTGGAGTTCCAGTCCTAGTAGCCGTTGAGCAAGATGCAACAGGCAACGCTTGGCCGCTAGCACTTTCATATGCCAAGGCAATCGGTGGTTTGCGTGCCGGTGGAATCTTGACCACCTTTACCGAAGAGACCGAGACCGATCTATTTGGAGAGCAATCCGTTCTCTGTGGTGGCGCGTCACAGCTCGTTCAATATGGTTTTGAAACTCTCATCGAAGCTGGCTACCAACCTGAGGTTGCATACTTTGAGTGCCTTCACGAGCTCAAGTTGATCGTTGACTTGATGTACGAAGGTGGAATTGCAAAGCAGCGCTGGTCGGTTTCAGATACCGCTGAATATGGAGACTACGTCTCTGGACCTCGCGTTATCGATCCAAGCGTCAAGGAGAACATGAAGGCCGTTCTCGCCGATATTCAAAATGGCACCTTCGCTAAGCGCTTCATCGACGATCAAGATGCTGGCGCACCCGAGTTCAAGGCGCTACGCGCTAAGGGCGAAGTTCACCCTATCGAGGCAGTTGGCCGCGACCTCCGCAAGATGATGTCTTGGGTCAAGAGCTCAACACATGATGATTACAAGGAAGGTTCTGCAGCTCGTGGCTAAGCCAATCGTTCTCATCGCAGAAGAACTGAGCCCTGCCACTCTCGAGGCGCTCGGACCTGACTTTGAGGTAAAGAATTGTGATGGCGCAAACCGCGCGGAGCTCCTGGCAGCTCTCGCCGCCGGTGCTGATGCAGTGCTCATTCGCTCTGCCACGAAGATGGATGCCGAAGCTATTGCTGCTTCAAAGGGGCTCAAGGTTATTGCTCGCGCAGGTGTCGGTGTAGATAACGTTGATATTCCAGCTGCTACCGCTGCCGGAATCATGGTCGTTAATGCTCCAACATCAAATATCGTCAGCGCCGCTGAGCTTGCGATTGCACTCTTGCTCGCTTCTGCTCGCTTCGTTTCGCCTGCAAATGCTGCGTTGCGCAACGGCAAGTGGGCGCGCTCGAAGTACACCGGAGCCGAACTCTTCGAGAAGACACTCGGAGTTGTTGGTTTTGGAAAGATTGGTCAGCTAGTTACTGCACGTATGCAGGCATTTGGCATGAACGTGGTTGCCTACGATCCTTACCTTTTGCCAGCCCGCGCGGCGCAACTCGGGGTTCGCTTAGTAGAGCTCGATGAGTTGCTTCGCATCAGTGACTTCATCACTATCCACCTCCCAAAGACCAAAGAGACTGCAAACCTGATCGGCGTCGATGCGCTGACAAAGGTAAAGCCGACAGTTCGGATCATCAACGCAGCGCGTGGTGGAGTATTGGATGAAGAGGCTCTCTACAACGCAATCGTTGAAGGCCGCGTTGCAGGTGCTGGCCTCGATGTATTTGCTACCGAGC
Organism: Candidatus Nanopelagicaceae bacterium; assembly: GCA_036726125.1. Classification (GTDB taxonomy): domain Bacteria; phylum Actinomycetota; class Actinomycetes; order Nanopelagicales; family Nanopelagicaceae; genus PALSA-747. The sequence goes on along the minus strand of DAIMCZ010000031.1, from coordinate 5,833 downwards.
CATGCACTGATTCACCTCTCTTTGCACTCGATCAAGTAGTTGCCACACCTCACCTCGGTGCATCAACCGATGAGGCCCAAGAGCGTGCAGGTATCGCAGTTGCAGTATCAGTTCGCAAAGCGCTTTCTGGCGAACTCGTCCCCGATGCTCTCAACGTTAAGGGTGGCGCGATCCACGAAGATATTCGTCCATCACTCCCACTCGTTGAGAAGATGGCGCAGATCGCAACAATCATCGCAGGCGAACTCCCAACATCACTTGATGTTGAAGTACGTGGAGACATCTCTGGTCACGACTCTTCAGTTCTCGCTACAAGCGTTCTCAAGGGAGCCCTTGTCGCAGTAGGAGCAGAGTCAGTTACATATGTGAACGCACCAGGCCTTGCTGCAGAACGCGGCATGACCTCCTCGGTTACAACTAATCCCGAGAGCCCTGAATATCGCAGCATGATCTCTCTGCGCGCTGCGCTTCCAGATGGTCGCTCGATTGTCGTCGATGGCACTCTGATGGGTATTCGTAAGGTCGAGAAGATCATCGCGATCAATGGCTTTGATCTGGATCTGCCTCCAACAGAGCACTTGCTCTTCTTGCAGTATGCAGATCGCCCAGGCGTCGTCGGCGCAGTCGGTGGAGTTATCGGTGCTGCAGGTATCAACATTGCAGGCATGCAGGTTGCTCGTAGCGAAGCTGGCGGTCAGGCGCTGATGGCTCTGAACATTGATTCGGCGCTCTCTGCAGAGATTGTCGCCAAGGTCGCTCACGAAACTGGCGCTGAGCTCGTTCGCACAGTCACCCTGGTCTCGTAATGAAGGAATTCAAATTAGCGGTCATTGCTGGAGATGGCATCGGGCCTGAGGTCGTTGCCGAGGGACTGAAAGTCCTCGACAAGGTTGCCGCTAAGTACGACCTCTCCTTCACCAAAATCCACTACAACTTGGGAGCAGCCCACTGGCATGCAACCGGTGAAGTATTGAGTGATGAGACGATGGCAGAGATCGCCAAAGCCGATGTCATTCTGCTGGGCGCTGTGGGGGACCCAACTGTTCCTAGCGGCGTACTCGAGCGCGGACTTCTGCTTAAGCTCCGCTTCGCCTTTGATCAATACGTCAACCTGCGTCCGGCAAAATTGCACGCTGGGGTGAAGTCACCGCTTGCGACTCAAGCACCGATTGACTTTGTAGTTGTGCGTGAAGGAACTGAAGGGCCTTATGTTGGCGCAGGCGGAAATCTCGCCTTCGGTACTGACGCCGAAATTGCTACGGAAGAGTCGCTCAATACCCGGCGTGGTGCAGAGCGCGTGATTCGCGATGCCTTTGCTCGCGCATCTGCTCGTCCCCGTAAGAAGTTGACCTTGGTGCACAAGAACAATGTCTTGACCCATGCCGGCGGACTTTGGACTCGTACTTTTAATGAAGTAGCAAAAGAGTTCCCAGATATCGCCACCGATTACATCCACGTTGATGCGGCTTCGATGTTCTTTGTTACCAACCCAGAGCGCTTCGATGTTGTCGTTACAGATAATCTCTTTGGAGATATCTTGACCGATATCGCTGCAGCGATCTGTGGCGGAATTGGCCTTGCGGCTTCTGGCAACATCAATCCGACGCGAAAATTCCCATCGATGTTTGAACCAGTGCACGGTTCCGCACCCGATATCGCTGGAAAGTCCCTTGCAGATCCAACTGCCACCGTGATGTCTGTTGCGATGCTCCTTGCCCACCTTGGTGAGCTGGAAGCAGCAGCAGATGTTGAGCGCGCAGTCGCCGCAGATTTATTGACCCGTGCAGATTCAAAGAGAAGCACCGTACAAATCGGTGACGCCTTGGCAGGAGCCCTCTAAATGAAGATCAACCTCAATCCAAATCCCAACCCTGCGAGCGATGCAGATCGAGCTGCCAAGATTGCTGCTGGTGGCTTTGGAAAGTATTACACCGACAACATGGTCATCGCTGAATGGACTGAGGCAGAAGGTTGGGGAGATGCCGAACTCAAGGCGTATGGTCCACTGTCTATCGATCCCGCGACATCTGTACTGCACTACGGCCAAGAAATCTTCGAAGGTCTGAAGGCATATAGCCAACCTGATGGGGGAGTCAGCCTCTTCCGTCCGGAGGCAAACGCTGAGCGTTTTCGTCGTAGTGCAATTCGACTAGCCCTTCCAGAATTGTCGAT
>DAIMCZ010000031.1:0-3561 GCA_036726125.1 Candidatus Nanopelagicaceae bacterium | reverse complement strand
GGTGGTACCGGAGAGGCCAAGACCGGCGGAAATTACGCAGGTTCACTTCTTGCTCAGAAGCAAGCCGCAGCAGAGGGTTGTGACCAAGTTGTTTGGCTCGACGCCATCGAACGTAAGTGGGTCGAAGAGATGGGTGGAATGAATCTCTTCTTCGTTAAAGGCAAAGGCCCCGGAGCGACAGTCTTTACTCCCAAGCTCACCGGAACTCTTTTGGCAGGAGTGACTCGTAGTTCGATTCTGCAAGTTGCCCAGGATCTTGGATATAGCGTTGAAGAGGGAATGATTTCTACCGATGATTGGCGCGACGGCGTTACATCTGGCGAGATCACAGAAGTTTTTGCTTGCGGCACAGCAGCGGTTATTACCCCTGTTGGTTCAGCTAAGAGCGCTGCAGGTACATGGCCAACTGGCGATGGAAACCCCGGTCCGATCACCAACCAAATTCGCGAGACCTTGCTCGGTATTCAGCACGGCACCATCGAGGATAAGCACGGCTGGAATAAGCGAGTCTCTTAATGCCAGTTTCTGATGCATTTCACATCTATGACACCACGTTACGCGATGGCGCGCAGCAAGAGGGGCTCAACCTCTCGGTGCATGACAAGTTGGCCATCGCGCGCCACTTGGATGATTTAGGCGTTGGATTTATTGAGGGTGGGTGGCCAGGAGCAAACCCCAAGGACACTGAGTTCTTTAAGTTGGCGCAGACCGAGTTAAAACTCAAGAACGCCACCTTCGTTGCATTTGGTGCAACTCGTCGTCCAGGAGTGCAGGCAGCCGATGACGTATTGCTACGCGCTCTGCAAGATTCAGGAGCGCCCGCAGTAACGCTCGTGGCGAAGAGTCACGATCGCCACGTCGAGCTTGCCCTGAAGACAACTCTCGATGAGAACCTGGAAATGATTCGCAGTTCTATCAAGTTCCTGCGTGAAGGTGGGCAGCGCGTATTTCTTGACGCAGAACACTTCTTTGATGGTTACCGTTCCAATAAGGCATACGCGCTTGAAGTGGTGCGCGTTGCCGCCGAGTCAGGAGCCGATGTCATCGCGCTCTGCGATACAAATGGCGGGATGCTCCCGACAGAATTAACTGATGTTGTTCACGAAGTCCTGCACGCATCCTCAGCTCGCCTCGGAATTCACTGCCACAACGACACTGGATGCGCGATCGCAAACTCTCTTGCTGCTATTGATGCGGGAGTCACACACGTGCAAGGCACGCTCAACGGATATGGCGAGCGGACCGGCAACGCAGATCTAGTAAGCATCATCGCAAATCTTGAACTCAAGATGAAGAAGCCAGTGCTTCCAGTAGGAGCGCTGCAAGAGTCATTCAGAATTTCACATGCCGTTGCCGAGGTAACCAACGTTGCACCGAGCGCTCGGCAGCCGTATGTCGGTACTTCTGCCTTCGCGCACAAGGCAGGGTTGCACGCCAGTGCGATCAAGGTTGATCCGGCGATGTATCAGCATGAAGATCCAGCAAGCGTCGGAAACGATATGCGGATGTTGGTTTCGGAGATGGCCGGTCGCGCATCTATTGAATTGAAGTCAAAAGAACTTGGAATTGATCTCGGCGGAGATAAAGAGGTAGTCGCTCGCGTTGTTGAACGCGTGAAGGAGATGGAGTCCCGCGGTTTCACCTTCGAAGCAGCTGATGCATCCTTCGAACTTCTGCTGCGTGAAGAGATTGCCGGTAAGCGCGCCAACTTCTTCACGATCGAAGATTGGAAGACCACGGTCGATGGTGATGCCAACGGGGGAGTCACCTCAAAGGCAACCGTCACGCTTACCGCTCATGGCGAGAGCATCGTTACTGAAGGTTCGGGTAATGGCCCAGTTAACGCGATAGATACTGCGCTGCGATCAGGCTTGCAGAAGTTCTACCCAGAACTCGAGCGCCTAGAACTCACCGATTACAAGGTTCGCATTCTTGAGGGACGTCTGGGTACCGGGGCCGTTACTCGTGTACTTGTTGAAACCAGCGATAGCGATGGATCGTGGACAACCGTTGGCGTTCACGAGAATGTGATCGCCGCATCCGCGATGGCGCTAGAAGATGCCGTTACCTATGGCCTACTCAGACAGGGACGCAAACCCGAGTAGCCTTTAAGGCATGAGTTCAGAGTTGATTGCACAGTACGAGGAGCATCTTGTTCTCGTCCGCAATCTCGCAGAGAACTCCATCAAGGGATATGTCAGTGACCTTGAATCTTTTCTCAAACATATGGAGAAGTTGCATATCGATGAGTTCTCGCAATTAGAGCTCACTCATATTCGCTCCTGGTTGGCCGAACTGCAGGGTGCGGGTGTTGCGCGATCGACGATGGCCAGACGGATTGTTTCGATTCGAGCATTTACATATTGGGCGGCAAGTCAGGGTTGGCTGAAGAGTGATTTGGGTGCTGAACTCGCGATTCCTAAACCACATCGAACGCTCCCTGAAGTTTTGGATTTAACTGATACCGAGACTGTGCTGGCGAGCATGCAGATGCGTGTAGATGAGGAGCCAACACCACTAACTATCCGCGACCTTGCAATGATTGAAGTTCTCTACGCCACGGGGATCCGCGTTTCCGAGCTCTGTGGGCTGGACCTCCGATCAATCGATGAATCTCGCAACACCCTGCAGGTAATGGGTAAGGGGAGCAAGGAGCGAGTCGTACCTATGGGAGTTCCGGCTGTGCAGGCTTTAAATAATTACCTCGCCAATGCGCGCCCAGCGTTAGCCACGGAAAAGTCCGGGAGTGCGGTCTTTTTGGGCTCGCGGGGGAGCCGCATCGATCAACGAACGGTCCGCGAGGTGGTCTATGAGGCGATGGCCGCGGTTGGCTCAAAGATGGGGCCACACGGATTGCGCCACACCGCGGCGACCCACCTTTTGGAAGGTGGCGCTGACTTACGCACCGTTCAGGAGATTTTGGGGCATTCATCGCTCTCGACGACCCAGATTTACACCCACGTTTCGCCTGATCGCCTGCAAAAGGCCTTCGATAACGCCCACCCCCGGGCCTAACTCCCCTCGATTTCGGGGAATGCCACCCACCCCCGTAGAATTGCCCCAGCAGATCGCAAGATCTGACTTCACGCATCTATCCAGCCCAGGCTGGAAACCATTTCGGTCTTACTCTACGAGTAAGTCGGTGCCCAGATGCTAGGGAATCGGCAAATTGCCGCTTCGACAACCGAGTGCATGCGCTACTGCATGCAATAAAGGAGAGTGCCGCCATGGCGGTTGTAACAATGCGAGAACTCCTCGACAGCGGAGTCCATTTCGGACATCAGACCCGTCGTTGGAACCCAAAGATGAAGCGCTTTATCTTCGCCGAGCGCAACGGTATCTACATCATCGATATCCAGCAGTCACTCGGGCTTATTGATTCAGCCTACGACTTCATCAAGGACACAGTCGCAAAGGGTGGACATATCCTCTTTGTTGGCACCAAGAAGCAGGCACATCAGCCAATCATCGAGCAGGCTGCTCGCGTTGGAATGCCTTATGTGACCGAGCGTTGGTTGGGTGGAATGTTGACCAACTTCCCAACTGTTTACAAGCGTATTC
>DAIMCZ010000030.1:0-10859 GCA_036726125.1 Candidatus Nanopelagicaceae bacterium | reverse complement strand
TACACCTTGGCCTATACCCTGACTTATAAGTAGAACGTCATGCTGGAAATAGCCAAGCGGTTTCACGATCTCTTTGGGGAAGCTCCGGAAGTTCTAGCGGCCGCGCCTGGTCGCGTGAACCTCATCGGAGAGCACATCGACTACAGCGATGGCTTTGTTTTGCCCTTTGCAATTTCAGATACCACCGTTGTTGCACTGGCTAAACGCCCTGACGATCTGATTCGTATCGCCTCTATGCAGAAGAGCAGCGATATTGTGGAGATGCACCTTCAAGATCTCGCCCCTCACAAGGGTGAGAGTTGGGCGCGTTACGCTCTCGGTGTTCTTTGGGTGCTGGGCGTGGATTCTGGGGTTGATCTCCTTATCGATGGTCGAGTGCCGCTCGGAGCGGGGCTATCTTCCAGCGCCGCTCTGGAATGTTCGATCGCCACTGCGGTAAATCACGCCTTTAATCTTAGACTTTCACTTCCCGAGTTGGCCCGTGCGACTCAAAAGGCTGAAAATGATTATGTTGGCGTTCCATGCGGAATCATGGATCAATCAGTCTCGCTCATGGCGCAATCGGGTTCGGCTCTGCTCTTGGATTGCCGTGACCTAACTTCGGAAAATATTCCATTTCTTATCGCACCACAGGGCCTAGAACTCTTAATCATTGATACTCAAGCTCATCACAAATTGGTCGACGGAGGTTATGCCGAAAGGCGCGCATCGTGCGAGAGGGCAGTTGCCGAACTAGGAATCACCTCTCTGCGCGATATCTCAGTTGCCGAATATGCAGCTCGTCAATCCGAGTTAGATCCCGTTACATATATACGTGGCTTTCACGCGGTGACGGAGATGAAGCGTGTACTTGATGCAGTCGAAGCCCTGAAGAGCAATAACTTCACACGATTGGGAGAACTCCTCAATCAGTCACATCGCTCGCTTCGTGACGATTACACCGTTTCGTGCCCTGAGTTAAATCTGGCAGTGGATACAGCTTTAGAACAAGGAGCGCTTGGAGCGCGGATGGTTGGCGGTGGCTTTGGAGGAAGCGCTATTGCATTGATGCGAACCGAACAGGTAAAGCGCTGTGAAACCGCAATTACTAAGGCTTTTTCTGATGCCAACTTTAAGGCGCCGCGCTTCTTTACCTCGCTACCGAGTGCGGGAGCGCACGTTATACCCAGTTAAGGGTGCGCTCGATCGCCTTCTTCCAATTCGCTAAACCAGTTGCCGCCACTTCTTCCGAGATCGTTGGGTGCCAGTGATGGCTCTCTTTCCATTGAGTCAGGAGTTCGGATTTGCTCTTCCACACTCCGACGGCCAAGCCCGCGGCATAGGCGGCACCTAACGCGGTAGTTTCGGCAACGATAGGTCGTGAAACTTCAGTCTGCAGAATGTCGGCCTGTAATTGCATACAGAGTTGGTTCTGCGTGATGCCGCCGTCAACTCTTAATACCTTGATGGTGGTGCCAGTCTCTTCTTCCATCGCACGGATTACATCGTGGGTTTGGTAGCAGACCGCCTCTAACGTGGCTCGAGCGATATGGGCTTTAGTGGCCGCTCGTGTAAGCCCAACGATGACGCCACGTGCATCGCCGCGCCAATAGGGCGCGAAGAGCCCAGAGAATGCCGGAACAAAGTAGACCCCACCGCTATCTGGGACGCTAGCCGCGAGCGGTTCGATATCTGCAGACTTTTCAATGATCCCTAATTGATCACGGAGCCACTGCACTGCAGAACCAGTAACTGCTACTGAACCCTCAAGCGCATATTTGGCAGGTTCATCACCTAATTTGAAAGCCAGGGTGGTTAATAACCCCTTCTTCGAGCGAATGATCTCGCTACCAGTATTAATCAGGGCAAAGTTTCCAGTGCCATACGTCGTCTTCGATTCACCCTTCTCGAAGCAGAGTTGGCCGAGGAGAGCGGCGTGTTGATCGCCAACAATTCCAGCAATCGGAATGCGCGCTCCAAAGACGCTATCGATCGATGTATATCCGTAAATTTCTGATGAACTCTTGATGGTGGCCAGGGCTTCGCGAGGGACTCCAAATGTGTCTAGTAATTGTTCGTCCCATTGCAGAGTCTCAAGGTTCATCAACAGTGTGCGCGAGGCGTTAGAGACATCGGTGACATGAATATTGCCCTCGCTTAGATTCCAGACCAACCAGGAATCGACGGTGCCAAATTTCAATTCTTGCTGCTCCTGGGCACTGCCCACAATTGGTGAGTTCTGCAACATCCAACTCATCTTGCTCGCTGAGAAGTATGGTGCGAGTGGCAGACCAGTCTTAAAAGTGATCTCTGCGCCTATTTCCGGGTTAATTGCATCCAAAATGGATTGGCTACGCGTGTCCTGCCAGACAATCGCCTTTCCGAGAGGAACTCCTGTGCTGGCATTCCACGCGACGGTGGTCTCGCGTTGGTTGGTGATTCCGATAGCGGTGAGATCTCTGCCGACTAGACCAGCAGTCGAAAGTGCTTCCTTAATTACAGCATCGGTGGCGCGCAGAATTTCGAGGGGGTCATGCTCGACCCAGCCAGCCTGAGGCAGAAACTGAGTGTGCTCCATCTGGGCAGAAGAGATGACGGAACCAGTCTCATCGAAGATCATAAAGCGGGTACTTGTGGTCCCTTGATCGATCGCCCCGATGTAAGACATTCCCGTATTCTAAGCGCGTGGCCACCAATAAGTCAGTGCTTAATCCCGACCAACGTTTAAAAGATATCGAAGAGCTGAAGAGCCGAGAATTCGACATCCTCGTTATCGGTGGGGGAGTTGTCGGAAGTGGAATTGCACTTGATGCCGCGGCACGCGGCCTCTCAGTGGCGCTCGTCGAGAGCGATGATTTCGCTGCCGGGACCTCGTCTCGGTCGAGCAAGTTGATTCACGGTGGATTGAGGTACCTCGAGCAATTTGATTTCAAGTTGGTGCGTGAAGCGCTGCACGAACGCGAGATGATGATTACCGAGCAAGCTCCCCACCTGGTAAAGCCACTCGCCTTCGTCTATCCCTTGCATAAGAAGTATTTCGACCGCATCTACGTCGGAGCGGGTTTGATCTTGTATGACCTTCTTCGCGGAAAGTTGCGTGCCGTCCCTTGGCACAAGCACATCTCCTTTGGAGAGATGCGGAATGAAGCACGTTCGCTCAACCCAGAGATCGTTACTGGTGGACTGGTTTATTACGATGCCCAGGTCGATGATGCTCGCCACACAGTGATGGTTGCCCGCACCGCTAAAGATCAAGGCGCTCACATTGTTACTGGGGCACTAGTTACCCAAATTACCCGCACCCCAGAGCGAGTTACTGGCGCGATCGTCACAGTTGACGGGCACAGCATCAACGTAAAATCTAAAGTGGTAGTGGCTGCTGCAGGAATTTGGAATGAAGAGCTCTATCAACAATTCGGCATCAAGCCTGGTTACAAGATAAAGATGAGCAAGGGTGTTCACATCATTCTTCCGAAGGATGCGATCGACGCTAAGAATGGAATCATTATCAAGACCGCCCTTTCGGTCCTATTCATTATTCCGTGGGGTAATGAGTGGCTACTCGGCACCACCGACACGCCTTACACAGACGATCGTGAACAACCTCTCGCTGATAGCGCCGATGTTGATTACATTCTCAATGAGGCCAATAAGGTGCTCTTGCCCAAGTTACGCCGCGAGCAAATTTTGAGCGTCTACGCTGGTTTGCGTCCGCTGGTTTCTCCTGCAAAAGATTCTTCGACAACCAAGATTTCGCGCGAACATAGCGTTGATCATCCACTTAAGGGATTTGTGAGTATCGCGGGCGGTAAGTACACCACCTACCGAGTGATGGCGGCAGATGCTGTTGACGCCGCAGTGAAGGATCTTGATCAAAAGGCGCCAAAATCTTCGACCCGTACCATTCCTATTATCGGAGCCGTTGGTTACAAAACCTTGATGAAGCAGGTCGCCGGACTGGCCCAGAGCTACTCCGTTTCGACGGTTTGCGTCGAGAGAATGCTGAATCGTTACGGCTCGCTTATCAGCGATATTTTCGAGGTAATTTCCAAAGACCCTAGCCTCGCCGTTGAGGTACTTCCAGGAGCGGGTTACATCAAAGCCGAAGTGCTCTATGCGGCAACACATGAAGGAGCGCGCACCCTCGTTGATATCTTGGCGCGACGGTTGCGTCTGGTCATGGAAACCTCAGACCATGGACTGAGCGTCGCACACGAACTAGCAACTCTGGTCGCGCCTACTCTCGGGTGGAGCGAATCGGATATTTCTCGCGAGGTTGCCGCGTTCGAGAAGTACATTGCAACTGAAATGGCGGCGATGTAGTGACAATTATGTGGGTCCCACCCACCGATGAAGAGATCACCACACTTCTTAAAAACGCAAAGACTGTCGCGATCGTCGGCGCCTCGGATAATCCCGAGCGCCCGGTCTATGGTGTGAGCGAGTGGCTATTAGATCACTCTCACTTTGAAATCTTCTTCGTCAATCCTCGCCTCGACAAACTCTTTGGGCACCAGGTTTATCCCTCGATTGCCGATGTACCCGAATGGGTGGATATCGTTGATGTCTTCCGCAATGTTGCAGATGTACCCACAGTGTTGGATGAGGCGATCGCAGTAAAGGCTAAGGCGATGTGGCTCCAACTTGGTTTACGTGAGGATATTTCTGCTAACCGCGCCGTGAAGAATGGCCTGCAGGTCGTGCAAAATCGCTGCCTTAAAGTTGATTACAACTCACTTCTTCTCCAGCACTAAAGCCACAGAGTTAATGCACCAGCGTTGATCGGTGGGAACTTCATAGCCTTCACCCTCAAAGACATGCCCTAGGTGCGAACCGCAATTAGCGCAACGAACCTCGGTCCGAATTCTCGGTGCCAAAGATGCATCTTCTATCAGCACAACCGCATCATCTTTGGTAGGAGCATAAAAAGAAGGCCAGCCACAACCAGAATGAAATTTCGTCTCACTGCGAAAGAGTTCATTTCCGCAGGCCTTGCAGCGGTAACTTCCCTCAACTTCGGTGTCGTTGTACTCGCCCGTGAAAGGTCGCTCGGTGGCAGCGTTTCGGAGCACATCGTAGGAGAGAGGGTCTAGCCTTTCGCGAAGATCTTGCTCATCTATCGATAGAGGAAATTCTGGGAGTTCTTGGTTGCTCACTCTAGAAAGGCTACTAGGCGATTCGAGTCAAGGAAACCGAAACATCAATCTTCCTGCTCCTGCCTCCACTAAAGATTCCTTTAAGTGGCGAGACATCGTGATAATCCCGCCCGCGCGCGACCAATATGTGATCCTCGGCAACTGGATTGCCATTTGTAGGGTCGAAGGGGAGCCAGTGCCCAACCCAAGCTTCAACCCACGAATGTGATTCCCCTACGACCTCATCGCCGATCTCGCCTGAACCGTTGTAGAGGTATCCAGAGACGTATCGAGCCGGAATTCCAGCGCTACGCAGGACAGAAAGTGAGGCGTGGGTAAAGTCTTGGCAGACCCCAGCTCGCTTCTCCCAAGCCTCGCTTGCAGGTGAGTAAACGCTTGTGGAACCCGGCGTATATGTAATCTGCTCGCGCATCGCCTGATTGAGAAATTGGATGGCATCGAGTGGACTCTTCTGATCTCGCAAATCAAAGGAGGGAGTGATGGGGTTTACAAATGAGGTGAGGGCCAAGTATTCGCGATGGTCCTCGATGAAGAGTTCATCGCCAAGGTCTTCCCAAGTCGCATTCAAGTTTCCACCCTTTGGAACGCTGGTCTCCACCAGACTCTGCGAAACAATTTCTAGATAGGTGTGAGGTGTCTGTACATCAAAGGCCTTCACGGCGGTTCCGAAGTAATCGGTGTAACTAAAGACAGTCGAGAATGGATTTACCTTTAAGTCATGACTAATTACAAATTGGTCTGGAGTATTTATCGGAGTCATACGCGCCTCGTTAAAAGAGGCAGAGACCTCCGACTCATATTGAAAACTGGTTGCATGCGTAACGCTTAGACGCCAAGCCATTAGTTACTCCAGACGATCGAGCCGACAGGCCTGAAGAAGCGCAGCCCGATTCCGTTAGTGGTTTCTGCAACTGCAAGAGTGGTTTGGGAAATGATTCTTTCCAACTCTTCGTTGTCGGAGCTCAGAAAGGTGATCTGACTTTCTAACATTCCGATAGGGCGTGCGATATCGTCGACGCGCAATTGTGTCATCGCGGCAATTTCGCGTAGTTCGAAGTTAGCGCGTTTGGCACATTCAGCGATGGAACGCGGAAAAGTATCTGAATCCACTAGGAATCTGCGTACGCCTGTGGTGCTTAGCGGGACACGTTCCCGCAGATAGGTGTTGAGTGCACCCACCGCGCGCAGCGTGGTTGCCGGTCCCTGGTCACGCCATTCATTTTCGAGTTTTAGGGCCAGCAGTCGACTCATGAGATCCATGCGCTCCAGACTCCGTCCCAAACTTAGGAAGCGGGCGGATTCATCCTCGGGAGCCAGCCACTCCAAGATCCCATTGCTGACGGCTAAGCGATCCAAGATATTGCGCAGGGAACGCCCCGTTGCAGCCAAACTGAACTCTTCCGTCGTCGCATTAAGCTGATTGATCGCCGTGTAGAAGTCACTCGGCAAAATATCGCGAATCAGGCGTGCATTTGAGCGCGCGCTATGTATAGAACCCAGAAGAGTGCCGGGATTGAGAGCGTCACCATATGCCAGGGCGACGAGCTCGCGGGCGCTCTTTGGATCACCTTCTAGCCCGAGGCCGTGACTGATGAGCGTGCAACCACGCTGCACATGTGCGCGATTATCTTGAACGAGGAGTTGATTGAACTCGACCAAAAGGCGGGTCATGCCTTCAGCCCGCTCTAGATAGCGACCGAGCCAGAATGAGGTTTCGGCAAGGCGACTAAGCATTAGACCCTCCCTCTTGCTGCTGTTGCTCCTCTTGCTGCTGCATGCGAGTAACAGGAAGCACATCCGGACCGACGGTGGGAGGAACTACTTCACTCTCAAGAGGGTCGGTGAAATTCATCTCGCTGCTTTCGGGGTAGGACTGCAGATCGCTCTCATTTCCCGCAAGCACCCACGTATCTTTACTGCCACCGCCTTGGCTGGAATTAACAACAACGTTGCCTTCTACGAGGGCCACACGCGTAAGTCCGCCAGGAAGAACCCAGATCTCCTTGCCATCGTTTACTGCGAAGGGGCGGAAATCGATATGGCGTGAAGCGATCGTGCCATCTTCAATAACAGTTGGGCAGGTTGAGAGTGCGATGAGTGGTTGCGCAATCCAATTCCGTGGGTGCTCGGATATTTCGGCAGCCACTGCCTTCAACTCTTCGGTGCTGGCTCGTGGACCGATGGTGATGCCATATCCGCCAGAACCAGCAACTGGCTTAACAACCAAGTCACCTAAGTTTTGCAGTACATGGTGCAAGACATCTGGTTGCTGCAAATCAAATGTATCAACGTTAGGGATTATGGGAGTTTCATTTAAGTAGTACTCAATCAGCTTCGGCACGTAAGGATAAAGAGCCTTGTCATCGGCCACGCCATTACCAATGCCGTTAGCAATCGCAACGTTATTAGAGCGGGCTGCGTTGATCACACCCGGAATCCCCAGAACGCTATCTGGCTTGAAGTGAATAGGGTCAAGGTAATCATCATCAATCCGACGATAAATCACGTCGACCTGCTCCGAGCCTTTCGTAGTGCGCATAAAGATTTGATTGTTTTTGCAGTACAGATCGCGTCCCTCGACCAGCTCAACGCCCATACGGCGGGCCAAGAAGGCATGTTCGAAGTGGGCCGAGTTGTGAACTCCAGGAGTCAAAACAACGACGTTGGGGTGAGCTTTTCGATCAGGGGCGGCCGCCACAAGTGCGGCTAGTAGGCGCTCGGGGTATTCATCGACGCTACGAATCGAATAATCATTAAAGAGCTCAGGCACGACGTGAGCCATAGTGCGGCGATTCTCGAGAACATAGCTCACGCCAGAAGGTGAGCGAAGATTGTCTTCGAGCACTCGCAAGGTCCCGTGCTGATCTCGGACGATATCAATTCCCGACACATGAATGCGCACGCCATTAGCAGGTTTAATGCCGTGCGCACTTCTGTGGAAGTGTTCCGAAGTAACTATGAGGGATTTCGGAACAACTCGATCAGTGAAGAGCTCTTGTTTGCCATAAACATCATCGAGAAAGAGTTCTAGCGCCTTAATGCGCTGCTTAATCCCGCTCTCCAATAGCTTCCACTCTGCGACATCAATGACTCGGGGCACGAGATCCACGGGAAGTGGGCGTTCGACTCCCGAAAGAGTGAAGGTAATTCCTTGCATCGCTAGGTAGAGATCGCGCTGCTTCGCCTTGGTGATCCACTCAGTGGGCTGAATCTTGGTGAGCTCTCGCCATAACTCGGTGACAAGATCGCGCGGCTCCCCATTAACGAGGAACTCATCGAGCGCTTGAAATCCCGCCATGAAGGCTCTCCAAACCAGTTATCAATCTTGCTAACACCGGCGGCCCTGTCGATGGGTATCGGAGAAGTATAAGCATCTGCCGAACGTGTCCAAGCCCACTTTCCAGATCCTGAGATTGACACTGTGCCATCTAATGCCCGGGGGTAGCCTTTCAAGCGTCGTCTACGAGTGAAATAAATATGAGAGCGAGATTGTTTTAGAGATATGAAGAAAAAAGCTGATAGTTCCGTTGAGCTACACCCCATTTTGGCCGAGCGTTGGAGTCCACGTTCTTACGATGGGACGGCCGAGATCTCTATTCCTGATCTCACTGGCATCTTGGAGGCTGCCCGCTGGGCACCTTCGTCGAGCAACTCCCAGCCCTGGCGCTTCGTCGTGGCTCGCCGCGGCGACCACCGTTTTGCCCAGATGGTCGACTCGATGGCTGGATTTAATAAGGTTTGGAGCCCTAAAGCCTCTGCTCTTATCTTGGTGGCAGCTGTAACTACTCAACCAGATGGCACTTTGCGACCTGCCGCTCTTTATGACGCTGGCCTCGCCGCTTCGTTGCTCACCGTTGAGGCGCACCACCGCGGTCAGGTAGTTCATCAAATTGGTGGCTTCGATCATGCCGCTGTTGTTAAAGATTTCAACTTAGCTCCGGAGATCACCCCTATCGCAATTCTCGCGATTGGCAAGCAGGCTCCGGCAGATGCTCTCGGTGATCCAAAGATGGTGGAGCGTGAGATTGCAGCCCGCACCAGAGTTCCACTTGCATCCCTAATTCTCAGCGGTGCTTTATAAAATTCTCAGAGTGCGAGGGTAGCCTCAATCTATGAAGATTAAAGGTGGACTCGTAGCAATTGTTGCCGCTGCAATCCTTGCGGCAACGACCTTTCCAGCTCTAGCGATGGGAAGCGGTAATCCTTACGAGGATGCGCAGGTCGGCCTCAACTACGTGGTCTATCAACCCAGCTGGACAGCGGGCTTAGCTCTCAAGAATTTTGGGATGCACAAGTGCGGTGTCGGCGATTTGGCTTTGAATGTTAATTATGCGGCTGGCAAGAAATCTATTCTGCTTACCGAAAGCTCTACCAAGAATATTTGTCCGATGAATATGATGCTTATTCGCGGCGCAACCCGGACCGTGGTCAATGAACCTGGTGCAGGTAGCCTGACCTCAACTCAAGTTGCAGTCATCAGTGTAGGAATTCCGCGCGCTCAACTTAATCAATTCTTTGCCCACTTAGTTCCGCGATATACCGCTCCCGGTAGCAAGGTAGTTGCCCCAGTTCTTGTAGATCCAACCGTTGTTACAAACGCTTCAGTTGCTCTCTCTAACGTAGTGGTCTTTACAGTTCCGGATCCAGATCAATGGAGCGCGACCATCGCCGATCCTACGATCGTCTCTTTTGTAGCCGGCGGAAATCAGGGAACGTACACAACGAACCCAGGTCTCAAGCCACTTAAAAAGGGAACGACAATCGTGACCTTGAACCACAACGGAGTGAAGATCGCCTTTAGCGTTACCGTCTTTTAACTAGGGCAGAATATTTACTGCACGCGCAATAACCAGTCCTACTGTCACGAGCGAGGTTGCGCTCTGCACCATCATCAACATTTTGGCCCATCGCGTTAGGGGCATGACATCGGTTGGACTAAATGCGCTGGCATTTGTGTACGAGGTGAAGAGATAGTCAAAGTAGGTCGGACTCCAATCCATGGGTGAGAACTCTGGATTAGTCATTTGTGGGAAGAGAAAATCTGGATAGGGATCGATCGCTTCTGCTCGTGCCCCTGGACCGCCACGATCAAACTCCCAATACCAAAGGCTAAAGACCACCATGTTGGTGAGCCAGATCGATCCCCCGAAGGCGAGAAGGCTTGATGGGCTCTTGATAGTGCCGTCGATCAACTTCTGCAAGAGGTGTACCGCCGAGGCGATGTTGCTTGCAGTCATGACCCCCGTGAGAGCGATTCCGGTCCACCACGTGGACTTCCGATGGGTGACGATCCGCCCCGGGCTGATCGCAAAGAGGGCGAGCATCAGCAATCCTTCGAGAATGCAGATCTCTGGTTGCGACTTCAGCGAGAGCGTATGTGGCAATAGGTATTGCAGCAGGATAACGACGGCGACGACGAAGGAGACTGGCCAACGGTGCTCTCCGATGTGGGGGCGGTGCCAATGGGGGACCTTGGGAAGATGGAACTCCTGGTGGCTCATTGACGCATCCTTGCAAGAGCGGGAGGTAGCCACAACCATCAATTTCACCTGAGATACCCAAAACCTGTAACCTTGCGGGCGAAGGTCCGCCCCCCTAGCTCAGTCGGTAGAGCGTTTCCATGGTAAGGAAAAGGTCAACGGTTCGATTCCGTTGGGGGGCTCGAAATTTCCCTTGGCGGGGTAGCTCAGCTTGGTAGAGCATGCGGCTCATAATCGCAGTGTC
>DAIMCZ010000029.1:8001-11711 GCA_036726125.1 Candidatus Nanopelagicaceae bacterium | reverse complement strand
GGACTTTTAATCCGTGGGTCGTCGGTTCGAGCCCGACGGGGCCCACTTATTTTCAGCGGACTTACTTACAACACCCTCACAGATGTACGGCGACTTTGGTGAACCCGCTAAAACATGGGGAGAACATTCAATCGCCGCGTACGATCAATAAATGGTCGGTCTCGCCACAAAACCTCTCCACCCCACGGCCCAAAAGCTAGTGGATACCGTTAAAGAGATGCTCAAAGAGACCGCTTACAACAACATCAAATCGGAAAATGTTCTCTTTCGCAGTGGAATTTCGCGCGGACCTCTTTACCACCACTTCGAGAACTTCGAAGAGTTGATCGAAGTAGCTCAGACCCAGATCTACCAGGATTATGTGGGGGGCGTCTTCACATCCTTGATGGGAGCGCTCTCTGCACTGCAGGACCCGATGGCGACTCGAGACGAATTTGCCCGGATTGTGCGAGAGAGTGATGCTGGCAATTCCGAATCACTCCGTAGGCAGCGAGTTGGGCTGGTGCACAACGCCGCGTCGATCGAGGGGTTCGGCCAGAAGCTGAGTGCGACGCAGGAAGCTTTAAATCAGCAGTGGATGAAGATTTACCAGATCTGCGTCGATAAGGGATGGGCTGATTCGGCCATCGATCCGAGAACGGTTGCAATCCTGATGCAGTCAATATTTTTTGGTCGAATTCTGGACGATATCTCACCCGTTCAAATGAATTTGAACTCTTGGGCCGCCACCTTGACTCGCCTTCTGGACAGCTTCTTCTTCTGCACCGTCTTAGCGGAGAGAATTCAGAACTAAGAGAGTCCGCAATTCGCAACGGATCGCAGCGACCTTCTAAACTCCACCATGATCAATTTCTCTGAGGAAGTCAGCGCGGCCATGGCCGCCGGTAAGCCAATCGTTGCCCTTGAATCTACGATTATTAGCCATGGACTTCCGCGTCCTCGCAATCTAGAAGTCGCTCTCGAAGTTGAAACAATAGTTCGAGAAGCAGGTGCAGTTCCTGCGACTATCGCGTTGATCGATGGCGTAGTCCACGTTGGCCTAGAGCGTCACGAGCTAGATCGCATCGCTAATGACGATGGAGTCGTCAAAGCTTCAACGCGCGATCTCGCGATCATCGAAGCGACAGGAAAATCAGCTGCAACAACTGTCGCAGCAACTGCCCACATTGCCTACCTCGCCGGTATTCCTGTCTTCGCGACAGGTGGTCTCGGTGGCGTACACCGCGGCCACTCGTACGACGAATCTGCTGATCTCATCGCGTTAGCCGAAACACCCGTCGTCATTGTCTGTGCGGGAGTGAAGTCAATCCTTGATGTTCCAGGAACGCTCGAACGTCTCGAGACATTCGCCGTCCCAGTCTTGGGTTACGGTACAAATAAGTTCCCTGGCTTCTACCTCACCGAGTCCGGTTACGAGATCGAACATCGCGTTGATTCGGTGGAAGAAATCGCAGCGATCTGGAGTAATCGCTTTGAACTCGAGACCGATGATCGCGCGATCGTGATTGCCAATCCAGTCGTCAATCAGATGGATCTCGCACTCCACAATCAAATTCTCGATTCTGGTTTGGCTGCAGCCGAAGCGAGCCACATCACTGGAAAGGCAGTGACTCCATTCTTGCTGGAGTATTTCCATACGCAGAGTAAAGGTGAGTCGCTACGAGTTAACATCGATATCATCAAAGCGAATGCGCACCTTGCCGCACTCATTGCAATTGAACTCACGAACGTCACTGCAACTCGATAAATGACAAAGGTTCTCTGCCTAGGTGACATCATGCTCGATGTCACTGCAGTCGTTGGCGCACCGATCAATCAAGGGGTTGAAACCCGCGCGGTGATTTCAACGCAAGGTGGAGGTGCCGCAGCAAATGTTGCATCGTGGTTAGCGGTGAGTGGAACACCAGCCCATTTGATCGCCCGCGTAGGGGATGACCCGGCAGGCAAGACCGTTCTCGCAGAACTTGATAAATATGGTGTTGAGCACTCTCAGACCATCGTTCCGGGGGCAAACACGGGCGTGGTCGTCGTCTTAGTTGATGCGCTTGGCGAGCGAACGATGTTCCCAGATTCGGGAGCGAACTCCGGTCTGAGTTTGGCCGACCTTCCAGCACTTGAAGGCTTCACCGCTGTTTATCTCTCTGGCTATCCTCTTGTGAATCCTCGTTCTCGGAGCGGTACGCTAGACATTCTTCGCACTGTTAAAGAGCGCGGGCTACCCGTGATCTTCGATCCCTCAACCGTTGGAGTTTTGCTTGAGGTTGGTTTGAATCAAGTGCGTGAATGGCTGACCTTGGTGGATGTAGTAATCCTCAACGAGGAAGAGGCCCACTTCTTGAGCGGAAAGAATAATCCCGTTGATGCCGCAACAGATTTACTGACCCTGACGCCCCTGGTCGTTATTAAGCGCGGTGGGCAAGGGGCGCTGGCGCAGGCTCGCGGAACACAACTGGTTCAAATTCCAGCGATTGATGTAGAGGTTGTCGATACGACCGGCGCCGGTGATGCCTTCGCGGCAGGTTTCATTCAGAGCTGGATTGGTAGCGCCGATTTGCAAGAGGGCCTTAACAACGGGGCCCGGCTCGCTGCCAAGTGTGTGAGCCTTGTCGGCTCTCGCCCTTCCATTCCACGATAAGTGAGAGCGTTAGCTTCATAAGTTAATTCCTCGCTTCTGCAAGTAATCCGCGTTTAGGTTTACCGCGGAGTTGGTGTGAAAATACGGAGATGAATTCCATAGCAATTGTTGGAGGCGTGCTTGTACTGGCCACCGCTTATGGACTCTGGGATCGCAAGCGCACTGGTCGAATTAACGAGAAGATTGATTCACGCCATTTAGTTAATCCATCCGAGATTGGAAGCGAGCTCGGCGAGAGCGCAACAATTCTGCAATTCTCCAGTGCATTCTGTACTCCGTGCCGCGCGACTCGCAGCACCCTCTCCTCTGTGGTTAGTCATTACCCAAAGATCAAGCATGTTGAAGTTGATGCGGAAAGTAATCTCGACTTGGTGCGTCGTCTAGATATCCGCCAAACACCGACAACACTATTTTTAAATTCGGATGGTCGCGAAATTGCACGCGCAGTTGGCGCGCCAAAGCGTCAACAAGTTATCAACGCTCTCGAAAGAATCTAAAGGAGAACTTCTATGATTGATGCACGCGGACCGCGTTGGTCAGCCGGACTCACCTCGATAGTTCTGATCGTTGCCTTAATCACTCGCTCGCCCATCGTCATCATCCTGCAACTCGTGCAGTTTGGAATTGCCGCCTTCGCCGGCCCACCTAACTCTCCGTATGCCTGGCTTTATAAGAATTTGGTGCAACCTCGCCTCTCCAAGAACTTCGAATCCGAACCAGTCCGCCCGGTTCAATTTGCACAGTTAGTGGGTTTCATCTTCGCCTCCCTCGCCACGATCGGCGCTTTGAGCCACGTCTGGCTCCTTTTCACGATCGCCACATCGTTTGCCCTCTTTGCCGCCTTTCTCAACTCGGCATTTGGCTACTGCTTGGGGTGCAAGATGTACCTCTTGGGGGTTCGTTTCCGCTCTGTATAGAGTGGGGGTATGAAAAGCCTCAACAACTTTGTCGCTGGCGCAGCTACGCAATCTAGCTCGGGCGCTACCTCTGAGATCATCAATCCTTCGACTGGCACGGCTTACGCCACTGCTCAACTCTCCAATGCGGCCGACGTAGATCAGGCCCTGAACAGCGC
>DAIMCZ010000029.1:4429-7901 GCA_036726125.1 Candidatus Nanopelagicaceae bacterium | reverse complement strand
GCCGGTGAATATATGCGCGGTATGACCTCTTTCATTCGTCGCGAGCCAATCGGAGTCTGCGCTCAAGTAACCCCATGGAACTATCCGATGATGATGGCAGTTTGGAAGTGGGCTCCCGCTATTGCAGCCGGTAACACCGTCGTGCTCAAGCCCAGCGATACGACTCCAGCATCAACTCTCTTCATGGCCGAAGTAATGTCAGAGTTCTTGCCTGCTGGTGTCTTCAATGTTGTTACAGGAGATCGCGATACGGGTCGCTTACTTGTTGAACATAAGATTCCTGCGATGGTCTCTATCACCGGATCAGTGCGCGCCGGCATGGAGGTTGCTAAATCCGCAAGTAGCGATCTGAAGCGTGTGCACCTTGAACTAGGCGGCAAAGCACCAGTCGTTGTATTTGCTGATGCCGATCTCGAAGCTGCAGCCGCTGCAATTGCAGTAGCTGGTTACTTCAACGCGGGCCAGGATTGCACAGCTGCTACTCGTGTCTTGGTTGAAGAGAAGGTCTACGAAAAGTTTGTCGCTTTGCTTGCTGAGCAAGCAACTAATGAAATTAAGACTGGTTCACCTGAGGAAGATGTGCTCTACGGTCCAGTCAACAACGCGAATCAATTAGCGCGAGTCCAAGGTTTCATTGAACGCGCTCCTAAGCATGTGGAAATCGTTGCTGGTGGAACCGCAGTTGATCGCGCTGGTTACTTCTTCAACCCCACAGTTATCGCGGGCGTGCAGCAAGAAGATGAGTTGGCACAGAGTGAGATTTTTGGTCCAGTCATCACAGTTCAGAAGTTCAGCGATGAAGCGCAGGCTATTAAGTTCGCCAACGGCGTTCCATATGGTCTCTCCTCGAGCGTCTGGACCACGAACCACGGCCGCGCGATGCGGATGTCCAAAGCTTTGGACTTCGGTGTTGTCTGGATTAATACCCACATCCCATTTGTCTCCGAGATGCCACATGGTGGCTTCAAACATTCTGGTTACGGCAAAGATCTATCGGCCTATGGCTTCGAGGATTACACCCGCATAAAGCACGTGATGACTAACCTCAACGGGTAGGGTTTCGGTATGGAAAATCGCTTTCCCATATTCGATATCTCTCCCGTCGTTCATTATGGCGATGAATTAATACCGGTTAAATCCATCGCTGAAGAATCAATCAATATTCGTGCCACTGTCATTCGCGAGGGTCACGATGGATTAGTGGTCGAAGTTGTGCTTGTTGATCCTGCGGGGATTGAGGCGCAGCGCGCACGAATGCGCGAGTACTGGCCCGGGACTGATCGCTACGAAGCGGATGTCCGCCCAACATCTATTGGGTATTGGCACTTCTTTATTGAGGCTTCTAGCCCCGATGGTGAATTGCGTTCGCGATCATCCCTCTTTCCAATTTACGCAGAACCCGATCGTGCCTTGGTGGGCGCCTGGTATGAATTTTTTCCGCGTAGCGAAGGTGCAACTTTAAATCGCGATGGAACAATCAAAAGCGGCACATTTAAGACTGCCGAAAAATCATTGCAGCGCGTTAAGGATATGAACTTTGACGTTCTCTACCTGCCGCCGATTCATCCAATTGGATACTCATATCGCAAGGGGCGCAACAACACTTTAACTCCAACGGCTACAGATCCGGGAGTCCCATGGGCCATTGGTAACGCTGATGGTGGTCATGACAGCATCAATCCAGAGCTTGGCACTATGAAAGATTTCGAACGCTTCGTAAAAGAGGCGGCAAAACTGGGCATCGAGATCGCGATGGATTTTGCACTGCAATGCTCACCGGATCATCCATGGGCAAAAGAGCATCGCGAATGGTTCACGATCCGTCCCGATGGAACGATTGCTTACGCCGAGAATCCTCCAAAGAAGTATCAAGATATTTATCCGATCAACTTTGATAAAGATTTTGAGGGGATGCTGAACGAGTCATATCGCGTGCTCTCGCTATGGATATCTAAAGGCGTCAAGATCTTTAGAGTGGATAATCCACACACCAAACCAGTTCAGTTCTGGCACGAGCTGATTCGCAAGGTCAATCTCGAACATCCAGATGTAGTCTTCTTATCAGAGGCATTTACTCGCCCCGCCATGATGCACGCGTTGGGCAAAGCCGGATTCCAGCAGTCCTATACATATTTCACGTGGCGGACGACTAAGAATGAACTCACAAACTATGCGACAGAAGTTTCGCAAGAGACCAGTGCATTCTTCCGTCCCAATTTCTGGGTTAACACCCCAGATATCTTGCCCTTCCACTTGCAGAGCGGGGCTCCTTCGATCTTTGCCATGCGGGCTCTCTTAGCTGCAACCCTGACCCCTTCGTGGGGAATGTATGCGGGATATGAGCTGTATGAACACATCCCAATTCGCGAAGGCGCCGAGGAGTACCTGGACTCTGAAAAGTACGAGATCAAGATCCGGGATTGGAGCAAGCCAAATCTGATGGCTTTCATCGGTCTACTCAACTCGATCCGACGCCAAAACCGCGCTCTCCAGCGGCTGCGCAATCTCCGTTTTCACACCACCGACTCCGAAAAAATTCTCGCCTATTCCAAACGTGATGGCGAGAACCTAATATTGGTGCTCGTGAACCTGGACCCGATCAACGCGCAAGAGACGATCGTGCATTGGAACTTCTTTGAATTGGGGCTAGAAGAGCGCTCCTTCAATGTGCAAGATCTGATCACCGGCCACTCTTTTGAGTACACACCTCATACGTGGGTCCGGATCGATCCCGCTTCCCCCGGAACTCCCGTTGGTCACATTCTGAAAGTGACGTTATGAACCTTGGGCTTGGCGAGTTAGATCTTTACCTGATCGGAGAAGGGCGTCACGAAGAGCTCTGGAAGGTACTCGGTGCACAAGTTCGCCGCGATGAACTCGGAAAGCTGTTAGGTACGAATTTTGCTGTCTGGGCGCCTAACGCTCGATCGGTTTCACTCATTGGCTCCTTTAATTATTGGGATAAGAACACGCACCCAATGGTCAGTCTGGGTTCAAGTGGAATCTGGGAACTCTTTGTTCCCGAGGTTGGACCTGATACTCCTTATAAGTATTCAATTTTGGGCCTGGGAGGCAATTGGATCGATCATGCAGATCCGATGGCACAAGCAACAGAACATCCGCCGCACACTGCATCGGTGGTAACCGAAAGTCGTTACGAATTTAAGGATGCTGCTTGGCTCAAGAAGCGCGGTCGAGCAAAACCTTGGAACGAAGCTATCTCTGTTTATGAAGTGCACATCGGTTCCTGGAAGCCAGGACTGTCATACCGTGAACTTGCGGTCGAGTTGGTTGCTTATGTCACTGCTCTTGGATTTACACATGTTGAGTTCTTGCCGCTCTGCGAGCACCCTTACGGTCCTTCGTGGGGCTACCAAGTAACCTCCTTCTTTGCTCCCACCTCGCGCTTTGGTTCCCCAGATGAACTGCGCTATCTGATCGACGCGCTACATCAAGCTGATATTGGCGTGAT
>DAIMCZ010000029.1:0-4329 GCA_036726125.1 Candidatus Nanopelagicaceae bacterium | reverse complement strand
CGCGATGAAGGGCAGTGGATCCCCAACGAATTTGGCGGCCGTGAAAATTTTGGTGCGGTTAGGTTCTTACAAGAGCTCACCGCTACCTGTTATCGCCAGGTCCCGGGTTGCATGATGATTGCAGAAGAGTCCACTGCGTGGCCGGGTGTAACGCGTTCGACCGAAAGTGGGGGTCTCGGATTTGGTTTCAAGTGGAATATGGGCTGGATGCACGACACCTTGGAGTACATCCAAGAAGATCCAATCAATCGGGTCTACCACCACAACGAGGTAACCAAGGCGATTCTTTACGCCTGGTCTGAAAATTACATGCTCCCCTTTTCGCATGACGAAGTGGTGCATGGCAAAGGATCGATGATCGCAAAGATGCCTGGCGATCGCTGGCAACAGCTCGCCAACCTTCGTGCTCTTTATGGATTTATGTGGGCTCACCCTGGCAAGAAGTTGCTCTTTATGGGTTCGGAGTTTGCGCAATCTGAGGAGTGGAATGCATCCCAATCTTTGGATTGGCACCTCGTGCAATACCCAGAGCATCAGCAGATGCAAAGCACCGTCTCAGAAATAAATCGCGTATATAAAAAGTATCCGGCGCTATGGCAACGTGATATCACCCCTGAAGGATTTCAGTGGCTCGTCGTAGATGATGCTGCGACAAATATCGTTGCCTTTGCGCGATACGGCCATGATGGCGGTCCACTAGTAAGCGTTACTAATTTCTCACCCGTTCCACAGGAGCGCTATACCCTGCCGCTTCCCGGAGATCACAACTGGCGCTTAGTTCTAAATACCGACGATCAACGTTTCGGAGGTTCGGGTGTCGCACCGGTGGACATTGTGACAATTAAGAGTGAATACATGGGACTTCCGAACCATGCTGTACTTGCGATTCCACCACTTGCAACGATCTGGCTAATTCCCCATGTCAAGATCTCGGATTGGCGAAGCATCGATTAACGGTATTGTTCACGCGTGGCACGCGGCGATCAACGTTATTTAGGTTCACATGTAACCCACGAGGGCACAAATTTTGCTATCTGGGCGCCCTCCGCAACCAAAGTTGAACTCTGCCTGATTGACCTCGTCGATGGAAAGTTTGTCGAGACACGTCACGAACTCGTCGATCGCAATGGTCCGATCTACCACGGATACTTTCAGGGTGTACGGGCCGGGCAGCGTTATGGCTTTCGCGTTTATGGTCCCTGGGATCCTGCAAAGGGATGGCGCTTTAATCCCAATAAGATTCTGATCGATCCAAACGCTCACATGGTTAAGGGCGAGCTGCAGTACGTTCCAGAGATTTATGCGCATGTAGCCACAGATGGAATCGGTACAGGCGATCTCACCGTGATGGATACCCGCGATAACTTGGAGTTTGTTCCACACTCCGTTGTAGTCGAAGGTCGGCGCGTTCCAGACACTCGACCAATTACCAACTGGTCGAAAACCATTATCTACGAGGCCCACGTTCGTGGATTGACCGAGTTCAATCACCAGATTCCTGAAGCGGAGCGCGGTACTTACAAAGCCTTGGGCCACCCCAGCACCATCGCCTATCTGCAGACTCTGGGGATCACCGCTCTTGAGCTGCTTCCAATCCACCAGTTCATCACCGAGCCCGCCATCCACGCCCGCGGTCGCATGAACCATTGGGGATATAACGCCATCGCATTCTCTGCACCGCACCACGCGTACGCGGCGACTGATGATCCCGTTACCGAGTTGCGCGAGGCTGTCGCCGCTCTGCACGAAGCAGGGATCGAAGTCATCATCGACGTCGTCTACAACCACACCGCTGAAGGTGGAGTTGGCGGACCAACACTCTCCTTCCGTGGCATTGATTCACGCAACTTCTATCGCCGTGCAACTGAAGATACATATGACGATTTCACTGGCTGTGGCAACACGGTAGATGTACGCCGCCCGCACGTAGTGCGGATGATTATTGATTCGTTGCATTGGTGGGCTGAAGAGATCGGTATCGATGGTTTCCGTTTTGATCTCGCTGCCGCACTTGCTCGCAGTCACGATGAGATTGACGGTATCTCTGCGCTAATCGTTGCAATGGTCGCAGATCCAGTATTGCGCGAACGTAAGTTAATTGCTGAACCTTGGGATACCCGTGGATATGCCTTGGGCTACTTCCCATATCCATGGCGCGAGTGGAACGACAAGTATCGCGATGCACTGCGCAAGTTCTGGTTGGCTGAAGCAGGGGGCGCTGCACCGACAGGAGTTGGCGAACTTGCTACACGACTTTCCGGTTCACACGATACCTTCGCTTATCGCGGTCCAACTTCAACCATCAACTTCCTAACAGCGCACGATGGATTCACGCTCAACGATGTTGTTACGTATACCCGCAAACATAACGAGGCCAACGGCGAAAATAATCGTGATGGCACCGATGCTAACTACTCATGGAATGCGGGTATCGAGGGCGTCACCAATCACTTCACTATTAACGAGATCCGGCAACGTCTCAAGAAATCGCTGATGTCCTGTCTGCTCTTGTCAGCTGGTATTCCTATGATCACAATGGGCGATGAGGTCGGAAGAACACAGATGGGTTCCAACAATGCGTACTCACTTCCAATCGCAGAGCGCGGAGAAGAGTTGCGCGGCCCCGATGCCTTTAACGGCGGCTGGGCGCTAAGTTGGAAGTACGACGCTCACGAGATCGATATGCTCGAAACAACCGTAAGTTTGATTCAACTCCGTAAGAATTATTTGATGCCCGTTGCTCGCATGTTCTTCACCGGTCAGTTAGATCTCAATACTTCACGTAAAGACCTTGCCTGGTTCTCGCGCTTTGGCCTCGAGATGACACAAGCCGACTGGGACAAACTCGATAATCGCAATTTGATGATGTATGTAGAAGCTGGCGAAGACCGTGGCTTGCTCCTGATGTTTAACGGATCAATCATCCAAAAGGAGTTCACCCTGCCAGGCGCTCACTTAGGTGATTCCTTCCGTTCCGTATTCGACTCGGCAGAGAACGTGCTGCACTATTCCCCACGCCTGGCAGCGCCCGAGAGCAAGGTTTTGCTACAGGCACACGCCGTTCAGGTATGGCTCGTTAATCGTTCGGTTGGTACTAAGTAACGATCTGACCTTTACCGACCACCACGATTCCAGATTCGGTAACCGTGTAACGGCTAGCGTCTTTAGCAAGGTCCACACCTAGTTGGGCTCCTGGTTGGATGACGACACCCTTATCGATGATCGCATTGCGGATGATGGCACCACTACCGATAACCACATTCGGCATGATCACCGAACTTTGAATGACCGCCCCCGTTGCGATGCGAACATCATAGGAAACAACCGAAAATTCGACCCGCCCGCCCGCGATGATCGAACCAGCTCCAACTATCGAGTCGACTGCGCTCCCAGATCCACTGAACTTCGCAGGAGGTAGTGGTGGAAGGCTGGTGAGTACTGGCCACTCGCGGTTGTACAAGTTAAAGATCGGGTGGATCGAAACGAGATCCATGTGAGCTTCGTAGTAGGACTGCAGAGTTCCCAAGTCACGCCAATATCCATGGTCGCGCTCGGTCTCGCCCGGAACAATATTGAGATTGAAGTCGTAAGCGATCGCCTGTCCGCGGCTAGATAGAAGCGGAATGATATTTGTACCCAGGTCGTGCTTACTGGTCTCGTCTGCTGAATCCTCCAGCAGCACCTCTTCCATCGCCTTGCGATTGAAGATGTAGTTACCCATCGAAATCAGCGACCACTCTGGCTCGCCAGGAATTGATGGTGGGTTTGCGGGCTTCTCATGGAATGCCTTGATGGTTATCCCATCAGGCTCTAACTCGATGACGCCAAATTCGCTCGCTTGATTCTGTGGAACTCGAATCGCGGCGACGGTAACGGCAGAGCCGTATCCCTTGTGGAACTCAAACATCTGCTCCGGGTCCATCCGATAAACGTGATCGGCACCAAAGACGAGAACATAATCTGGATCTTCATCTTGAATGAGGTTGAAATTCTGCAAGATGGCATCTGCGCTACCGGTATACCAACGTGGACCGAGGCGCTGTTGCGCAGGCACGGTGGTGACAAAGTTATTAGTGAGGGAAGACATGCGCCATGTTGTGGTGATGTGCTTATCGAGCGAGTGAGACTTGTACTGCGTCAGCACCGCGATCTTGCGCATGTTGCCATTTACAAGATTGGAGAGCACGAAGTCGATCAGGCGATAAGCGCCACCAAAGGGGACGGCTGGCTTCGCGCGATCGTGTGTCAGAGGGAGCAAACGCTTACCCTCGCCACCAGCTAGAACAATCGATATAAGTTCATCTCTACTACCCATGGAAAAACGGTATC
>DAIMCZ010000028.1:5744-11907 GCA_036726125.1 Candidatus Nanopelagicaceae bacterium | reverse complement strand
TAACTCCTGCAGAGATGAGCGATGTTATTCGCTCTTCCAGCTCCTCTTTCACTTCTCGTACAACATCCTTATAGATGGCGCGCGATTGCATATCTTTTGACTCACCACGCCAATGCATAACGACATATTGGACGTTTGGATTACTGGCGATGAGTGTCGCCATCTTCGGATCTGCCAGTCCACCGCTAATGTCATTGACGATGGTGGCACCGCTAGCTATTGCCTGCTTCGCGATCTCTGCACGGGTGGTATCTACACTTACAGTCGCACCGAGAGCGATCAATTCAATGATGACAGGAATGACGCGCTCCCGCTCCTCCTCAAACGAGATCCGTTCGGAACCAGGACGAGTTGACTCTCCACCCACATCAATAATGTCCACCTGCTCCGCCAGCATCTCTTCGGCGCGCGTTACTGCTGCGCCAATTTCAAAGTGCCTGCCGCCATCAGCAAATGAATCG
Source organism: Candidatus Nanopelagicaceae bacterium (assembly GCA_036726125.1). GTDB lineage: Bacteria > Actinomycetota > Actinomycetes > Nanopelagicales > Nanopelagicaceae > PALSA-747. The sequence goes on along the minus strand of DAIMCZ010000028.1, from coordinate 11,446 downwards.
GGAGTCACATTGAGCACGCCCATCACGAGGGTGCGAGAGGATTCCTCCATCAGCGGTGTGAGGAGGTGATCAGCGCCATCGCTTCAGCGCGCGTCGCGGCGCTGCGCAATTGACCGCGGACTGCAGAGGTTGTGGTACGTGCTTGAGATTTCTTAACGCCTCGCATCGACATGCAGAGGTGCTCACAATCAATGATCACAATCACGCCCGCCGGTTTCAAAATTTCAACTAAAGCATCTGCGATCTGGGTCGTTAAACGCTCCTGCACCTGCGGACGGCGCGAGTAAAGATCTACCAGTCTGGCCAATTTTGAGATACCAGTGATCCGACCTGATGGTCCCGGGATATAGCCAATATGTGCAGTTCCGTGGAAAGGGGTTAGGTGGTGTTCACAATGGGAAAAGACCTCAATATCGCGGACGATGACCAACTCTTTATGTCCGATATCAAAGGTGGTGGTCAGAATCTCTTCGGGCTTCTGCCACAAGCCTTCGAAATTTTCACGAAGCGCACGCGCCACGCGAGCAGGCGTATCGCGTAGGCCATCGCGGCTCGGATCCTCCCCAATGGCAAGAAGGAGTTCAGTCACAGCGCGCTCGGCACGCTCCTGATCAAACTCAGAACGGGCCTGACCATCGTGAGGGCCCATCGTTACGGGTGTGATCTCATCACTCATCAGTGCAACTTACCCTTGTTCTGTCTGCTCCGGGGTTGGCGCTGCCGCCTTCTTCCGCGCCTTGCGTACTGGCTTTGCAACCTCTGCCTCTGGATCGACCTGAGGCTTCGCCGCGATCAGCCCAACAGGAGGAATCGTTGACGGTGTGCGATTAGGTGAACCAGTCCATGCTGGACGTGGTTCTACCAAGCTGACGCCGGCAAATATCCGCTCAATATCAGATTTCAAAAGAGTTTCACGTTCGAGAAGTTCGACGACAAGAGCATCTAAGATCTCGCGATTTTGTACCAGGATATTGAAGGCCTCTTGATGTGCATTCTCGATCAGGTTGTGAATCTCTTCATCAATGATTCCTGCGATCTCTTCAGAGTAGTCGCGTTGATGACCATAGTCGCGGCCCAAGAAAGGATCGCTATCGCCGGTACCTAATTTGATCGCGCCAATGCGCTCTGTCATTCCATATTGGGTGACCATCGCGCGAGCGAGGTTAGTTGCCTTCTCGATATCGTTTGATGCGCCAGTGGTTGGATCGTGGAAGATCAACTCTTCAGCTGCACGACCACCCAATGAGTATGAAAGTTGATCGAGCATCTGATTGCGTGTAGTCGCGTAGCGATCTTCGTCGGGCAAGACCATTGTGTATCCGAGAGCCCGACCGCGCGGCATGATCGTAATTTTGTGAACTGGATCTGTATTTGGAAGAGCATGTGCAACCAGCGCGTGTCCACCTTCGTGGTAGGCCGTGATGCGACGCTCCTCTTCGGTCATCAGGCGACTGGTGCGCTGCGGACCTGCCATGACGCGATCGATCGACTCATCCAGGGCCATCGTTGTAATGACCTTGGCGTTCTCGCGAGCTGTAAGAAGGGCCGCCTCATTGAGAACGTTCGCTAAATCAGCGCCGGTAAATCCAGGAGTGCGCTTAGCAATCTCGCCGAGATCTACGCTCTTTGCGATTGGCTTACCTTTCGCATGAACTTCCAAAATCGCCTTACGACCAAGGAGGTCAGGACGATCCACGGGAATCTGTCGATCAAATCGACCCGGACGCAAGATCGCGGGATCAAGAACATCGGGGCGGTTGGTTGCGGCGATCAAAATTACCTGCGTATTGGCTTCAAAGCCATCCATCTCAACGAGCAATTGATTGAGAGTCTGTTCGCGCTCGTCATTTCCACCACCGAGTCCGGCGCCGCGTTGCCGACCAACTGCATCTATCTCATCGACGAAGATAATGGCGGGCGCAGCTTCCTTTGCTTGGTTGAAAAGGTCACGAACACGAGAAGCACCAACTCCAACGAACATCTCAACGAATTCTGAACCAGAGATAGAGAAGAAGGGCACATTCGCCTCACCGGCTACAGCGCGCGCCAGGAGAGTCTTGCCAGTTCCTGGTGGGCCATAGAGAAGGACGCCCTTAGGAATCTTGGCGCCGATATCTTGGTATTTCTTTGGATCGGATAAGAAGTCTTTAATTTCGCGGAGCTCTGCGACTGCTTCGTCAGCGCCAGCGACATCAGCAAATGTCGTCTTTGGCGCCTCCTTGGATTGCAACTTTGCCTTTGAGCGACCAAAGGAGAAGATGCGATTTCCTCCCTGCGAGTTAGACATAAAGAGCAGGAGGATAAAGCCAATAACGAGGAAGGGAGCAAAGCTAAAGAGGAGTGATACAAGGAAGGAGGTCGTTGGAACTTTTACCGTCCAGCCCTTTGTCGGAGGATTGCTGGTAAGAAGTTCGGTGATCTGTGGCTCTTGATTTGCCACATATGAGGCGACCAAATGGTTTGCACCGTTGACGGTTTCACCACTCTTCAAAATGATCTGAATCTTCTGCTCTTTATCGATGACAACCGCAGAATCGACTTTATCCTTCGAAATCTCGTCGAGAATTCTGGAGGTGTCGACTGAGGTGTAGGTCGCTCCGCTGCCAGAAATGCGACCGAGGGCAACCACGATGATCAGGGCAAGTACGATCCAAAAGAGAGGGCCACGCATCAACTTGCGGATTCTCTTACGAGGAAGGTTCATCTTTTTATCTGCCATTGCTCTTCTCTGTTATCTGTTCTTTTGATTGTGATAGTCGGTGATCGATTTCTATTATCAGAAGGTAACGAAATAATCTTTCGATTTATTTCTGAAGGTTAGTGGGGATCAGGAATAAACGCTCTTTGCCAAGATTCCGATGAAATCTAGATTGCGATACTTCTCGTCATAATCCAATCCATAACCCACTACAAACTCGTTGGGGATATCGAAGCCCACATATTTAACATCGACTTCTACTTTAGCGGCGTCGGGTTTGCGGAGCATCGTGAATATTTCAACGCTCTTGGTGCCGCGCGACTGTAGGTTGGATTTGAGCCAGGCGAGAGTCAATCCAGTGTCCACGATATCCTCGACGATAAGGACTTCGCGTCCAGAAATATCGCGATCGAGATCCTTGAGAATGCGCACAACTCCGCTGGACTTGGTTCCGGAGCCATATGAGGTGACCGCCATCCAATCCATCTCGACGTGACGGTTTAGTGAACGGACAAAATCTGCCATCGTCATGACAGCGCCTTTGAGAATTCCGATTACGAGTAGATCTCGTCCGGCATAATCCTTCTCGACCTGGAGGGCGATCTCTTTGAGGCGGGCCTGGATTTCTGGGGCGGTAACAATGACGCGATCAATATCTCCGCCTGCGCTGCTTAAATCCACGATGCTCCTTCGGGGTCTCTTCTTCGGGTTTATTGGATCTGCTCTGAGAGCGAAAGTCTGCCCGAAATTCGGGCTACCTTCACACCACCTGGGAGTGAAATCTCGCCCTGCCCATGCCAATCTGTGACCAAGGCCTCAACGGGGGCGAGGTGATCGGCAGTTAACGAACCATCTGGGGCTCCTGCGGCATAAATTGCCGAGCGCAGGACACGGCTTCTGACCGCTTTGGGAAGTAGGAGCAGCTCTTCGGCCAAAAGGTTTCTCGGATCGTGGCCATCCAAGTACTCAACAGCGAAGCGGTCCAGAGCGTCAGCATCCTCGCGAAGAATCCGCGCACTGCGGGCGAGGGCATCAGCCACCCCTGGCCCAAGGTTGGACTCCAAAACTGGCAGAACTTCCTGGCGGACGCGGACTCGGGCGTACTGTAGATCGGAGTTGTGAGGGTCGACCCAGGGAACGACTCCGTTCTCCAGGCAAGCCTGCTCTGTTGTGCTTCGGTCGATATCAAGGAGAGGGCGAATATAGATCCCGTTTACTGGGGCGATTCCTGAGAGAGAGCGAGTACCGGAGCCGCGAGCCAACCCCAAAAGCACTGATTCAGCTTGGTCGTTTTTGGTGTGAGCAAGGAAGAAATAGTCAGGACGATATTTTGTGATCATTTCTTCAAATGCGGCGTAGCGCGCACGCCGTGCCGATGCCTCCATCCCATCCTTTAGATCGACAGCTACTTCGAGAATCTCAACAGAGGTAAATCCAATTCGAATGAGTTCTTCCTTGCAGCGGAGAGCAACGGCTGCTGATTCAGATTGAAGTTGGTGGTCGATGATGACTGCCACAGCCTCAATATCTGCGCTCTTACATTCAAGGTAGGTAGCGATCGCCAGCGCCAATGAATCAGCGCCCCCAGATACTCCGAGCAAGATGCGGGCATCGGCGGCTTCCACCCACGGACGAACTGCTTGTCGGATTGCAAGAGTCGCCCTCATGCTCCTAAGCCTAATTCCTAAACCCGACCACCCGATGGCATGAGACCGTTGATGCTATACATATTGGAGTAGAGCAGCCCGGTTCGAGTTGAGTTGGCCTCCCACATCATTCCGTTGCCTGCATAAATTGTGATGTGGTGGATGTTCTGCACTGAACCGTCATATGAATAAAAGAGAAGATCTCCCGGAATCAGGTCAGTGAGTGGCACTCTCTCGGTGTCAACAAAGAAGAGCGCAGCATTTAAGCGAGACCAGTTGGGATAACCCAAACCAGCTGCGTGGTAGGCGGCGTAGACGAGACCTGAGCAATCGAAACTATTCGGTCCTTGAGCTCCCCAGACGTATGGCTTGCGAGCCAGAACTTGGGCTTTGGCATATGCCAGCGCCTTGGCTCGAATGGCATCGGTACCGCGGGTTGTCGTGCGCCCTTTAAACCCGCGATCGGGCCAGATCTTCGCCTGCCCTTTGGTCTTCGCCGCGGTATTTGCGCTGGATTGTTCTAGTTGCCAGAGAGCCAGTTGCTGCTCCAAAGTAATTCGAACATTGCGAGCCTTAGTTAGTTCAGCGATTAATTGAGCTTGGATAGCACGCAGCCGCTCGACTTCTGCAGCTTGAGCGCTCTGTGCAGCGACCGCGGCCGCTTTCGCCGCTGCTACCTTGGCGGTGGCATTGGCCTGCGCGATCTTCGCGGCGTTAGCTTGTGCTTGAGCCGCCTTGGCAATGACAAAGGCTCCCTTATACCGCTGCAACGCTACAGAATCAGATGCACCCACTTGATTGAGAACGCTGAGTCGATCAATGAGATCTTGTGGACCGTTGGATTCGAGGACGCTATTGAGAGTCGTAAAGCCGCCGCCCATGATGTAGGCATTAGCGGCCATTCGACCAATAGTCTTATTTGCCTCACTCACCGCAGTCTCGGTCAACGCGGCATGAGCGGTTGCTAGATTAAATTGATTGGTGGCAACAACAAGATTCGCTTGTGCGGATAGCAATTGTGCCTGTCGATGCGCCGTAACCGCGGTGAGTTGTTGCAGCAAATTCTGCGCGGTGTTGAGTTGACCTGTGGCGTTGGCAGCCTCTGCCGCCTTAGCATTTTCAGCCGCTTGTGCCGCTGCGATCTGCGCCTTGGTGGGCGCGGTAACTTTTGGTTTTGGTTTGGCAGCTGGTGTTGCGGCTAGTGAGCTCGCGGGGGCGACCATCAGGAGGCTGGCGCAGAGCGCCACAAGGCGAAGCCGCCGCTTGTTCATAAAAGGCCAACCTAACACTGAGGAAGTAACACTTAAGGATAAGTGATCTCCCCCAGCGAGAGCCCTATTTAACGAATGAGAATTTGC
>DAIMCZ010000028.1:0-5644 GCA_036726125.1 Candidatus Nanopelagicaceae bacterium | reverse complement strand
GTTCCAAATGCAATAGTTCCAAGGAGAACATTGACGAAGGTCTTTCCGAGTAGCGCAAGAGCACTTGCTGTGAACCAAGCGCTCGTCGTTACCTTCGCATGAGGTGCGAGGAAGTACGAGACTGCAATCGCAACGATTGCATCTATAACCACCAGAGCAATAGCGAAGATGATCATCGAAAGATACTTACCTGCGAGAATCTTCATGCGCGATGGTTGGCGCACTAAGAGGTTGCGTAGCGTGCCGAGTGAGTACTCCTGTGCCGTCTGCGAAGCGAAGACACAGAGCGCGGTTATTCCGAGGAAGAAAGAGACGATCTTAAATCCGTAGATCAGACCCGTTGCTGAACTCAGCGTCGCGGGAGTGATGATCTCGCCGCGTTGACCGTTGCCCTGTCCCGAGTTTGCTCTCAGAAAGACGATCGAGGTGAAGAGCGCTGTGAGCGCTGCAACAACGAGGATTGTTGAAATTAAAAGGGTGGGGCGGCGGAGTTTGCGTAGTTCCGCCTTGGTTACATTAAACATTCTTACTCCCCCGTCATTTCAAAGAAGGTCTCTTCTAGCGTTGGTTGGGTCGCCGTTAATTCAGAGAGAGTGATGCCTGCATTAAAGGCCAGACGATTAAGCGTTGCTCCCCAGTCGGCATCTCCGACGATATGCACAGCACCGCCTTCAACAGTCGCCGTATGGCCGTGGCGCGTTGCAATTTCAACTAACTTGCTGAGATCCACGGTAAACTCGGGCTTAGCAATAAGTGTTGCAGTTTGTGCTGCAAGTAAATCTTGCGTCCGACCAGAGAAGAGGACTTCGCCTTCGCGCAACATCACGAGGTATTCAGAGATCTGCTCTAGCTCGGATAGCAGGTGTGAAGATACGAAGACGCTGGTGCCATCGCTCGCTAAATCCTTAATCAGATTGCGAATCTCTTGAATTCCCGACGGGTCCAACCCATTTGTTGGCTCATCGAGAACGAGTAACTTTGGATTTGGAAGAAGGGCGGCGGCAATTCCGAGGCGTTGCTTCATTCCAAGTGAATATGTCTTGTACTTCGATCCTCCGCGATCAGCTAAGCCAACCTTCTCGAGTAGAGAGGCAACGCGCTCTTGTGGAAAGCCGCCAAGTGAAGCAAGGACGCGAAGGTTTTCCGCCCCTGAGAGTGCAGGATAGAAAGCAGGCCCTTCAATCATGGCGCCAACGCGTGGAAGATAACGTTCGGGATGTGTGATGTTTTCACCCAATACCGTGCCGGTACCGCCACTAGGGGTGATGAGTCCTAACAACATGCGAATAGTTGTGGTCTTGCCAGATCCATTGGGACCTACAAAGCCACAGACGGTTCCGAGCGGAACTTCAAAGGTGGCGTGCGAGAGCGCGCTGCGCTCTCCGTAAATCTTCGTCAGATCTTTTACTGAGATTGCAGTCGTCATGCTCACACCCTACGACTATTGGCTGAGAAATGTTTGGGGATTCTCTGGCTGTTGACTGTCTAGACGGAGTGCTTAGCCAGAATGGTTGCTATGACCAGAATGAGGGAATAGATGCTCAGATAGGTAATCGACCAGTGAAATAGTCGTAGAGCGGAGCGTTGTGAATCTTGACCAGCAATTTTGATGAGCTCCATACCAAAGCCGACTGAGAGGAGAGCGGTGACAACGTAGCTCCACCAGGGAAGGTGGGCGCTGACGAGTACCAAGATGGAGAAGAGCACCATGAATATCGAGTGGAACCACATCTGTTTCTGTACCGACTTAATAGATGCAACAACCGGAAGCATGGGGATTCCAGCAGCCGCGTAATCCTCTTTATATTTAATGGCGAGCGCCCAGAAATGGGGTGGGGTCCAAAAGAAGATAAGGAAGAAGAAGAGCCAGGCGGTGAGCGATAACGAGTTGGTAATAGCAGCCCAACCGATCAAGACCGGCATACATCCGGCGATCCCGCCCCAAACAATATTTTGAGATGTACGTCGCTTCAGCCAGATTGTGTATCCGACGACGTAAAAGAAGATTGCTAAGAAGGTGAGGAGTGTGGCTAAGACCGTCGTGAATATCAGGAAGATCAGCAGAGAGAGAATGGTAATAGCTAGGGAGAAAGCGACCGCCTGCTGTTGATTGATCTCTCCGCTCACCAAAGGACGATTACTGGTGCGCTGCATCTTGCGATCAGATTCAACCTCAATCACCATGTTGAACGCATTCGAAGCGCCCGCAGCGAGAGTTCCACCGATGAGAGTCGCCAGGGTGACACCTAAACCGGGAAACTTGTGCGCATGATTCTGAGCGTAGGTGGCCATAAAGAGTGCAGGAAGCGTCGTGACGAGCAAGAGTTCGACGACCCGCAACTTCATTAGTGCCACATAGGCGCCTACATGGCTCATATCTTGATTCTACCCATCAAAACCTTAGTTCAGGGGCTTGGCGATACTCCCCAGCATTTGATCTATCGCTACACGTGCCGCCTGCCGTGCGCTCTCTAGGTTATGAATGTGATTAGCGACAATCGCGAATACATATTGATTAGGACCCACGGTGACATAACCGGCGAGGCTTACGGTGGTGTTGATCCATCCCGTCTTGGCATGGACGAGCCCGACCGCCTGCGGAGCATCATTCACAAAGCGAGTTTTAAGCGTTCCCGTTAGTCCCGCAGTTGGAAGGCCATCCTCAATTACCTTGAATTTTGGATCTTTGGAGATCGCAAGCAATAAATCGGCAACCTGACGGGCTGTTACTCGGGTGTCATGCGAAAGTCCGTTGCCATCGTAAATGTGCAGGCCATTCGAGGAGATACCAATATCACTTAAAGTCTTTTCGAAGGCAACCTGTAACCCAGCAGTATCTGTTCCAAATCCCATGGCTCGCGCGGCAGTCCGCGCCAGTCGATCTGCTAACACGTTATCGCTATAAAGAAGAGTGAACTCAATGATCTTAGCCAACGGCGGGGACTCGATAGATGCGATTGGGGTTGTTGCGTCGGCAACCGAACTGACTTTCACTGGAGTAATTGTTAGGTGACCCCAAAAGTAATGCTGCAGGATTGATATATCACTGGCGTAAACATTGTTGTATTCCAAGGTGATCCGCTTTAAATCAGGGTGCAACTCCAATAATTTATTGATCAGGGTTGGTGTGAAAGCGCGCTGATACTTCTGCGCTTCAAATTGACTCGCTGTCAACCAGGGGTCTGCGCTACCAGTAAGAATGAAAGTACCTGGGGTAGCCGTTTCACTAATCGTGGTTTTGAAGGTGAGATCTGGACTCAATGCATTGAGAACTGTGGTCATTGAGAACAGTTTCAGTACGGATGCTGGAGCTCTCTCGACATCAGCATCCCGCGAGTAAATAGTCTCGTTTGTCGTCGGGTCGATCAGAACAATGCCAGGACTAGCCAAGGTTGGTGAGTCTGCTAACTTCACAAATAGCGGGGGAAGCGTGAAAGCTTGCGCCGGAGTAGTCGTACCGAAGAGAAGCGAAAAGACCATCGCACCGACTGCGACCACTTTGCCCCTGCGTAACATGGAGGCGATTATGCACCTAGAAGGTGAGAATCGATGGATTAGGGTTACGCCGTGGCAGCAGAGATTGGACCAGGCGAGTTCTTCCCAGTCGTGGGTGTGGGTCCACACGCGCAGCCGTGGCCGGTCGGGGAAGAATTTGATCCTGAACTGCTGGAAAATGGCGATCGCCGCAATGTTTTAGATCACTATCGATATTGGAAAGTCGAAGCGATCGTTGCTGATCTAGATACCAAACGCCATCCACTCCAGATTGCAATTGAGAATTGGCAACATGATTTAAATATTGGTTCGGTTGTCCGGACCGCTAATGCATTTAATGTGACTTATGTGCATATTGTGGGAAAGCGGGATTGGAATCGTCGCGGCGCGATGGTGACCGATAAATATTTACATGTGCTGCATCACCCGACCGTTGCGGATTTTGCGCAATGGTGTACCGAAACTGACACTCCCATTATCGGAATCGATAATCTTCCGGTTTCCAAACAATTAGAAAATTATCCACTGCCCGAGAAGTGCGTCCTATTCTTCGGACAAGAAGGCGCCGGAATGTCCGACGAAGCCGTAGCGATTTGCTCTGTTGTGCTCGCTATTCAACAGTATGGATCAACGCGTTCGATGAATGCTTCGGCTGCAGGCGCAATCGCTATGTATGCCTGGGCAATGCAACACCTGAATCCAAACATGTAGCAGCGCTACAAATTAATCCTCGGTCACCTCAGTGACGGAGGTCAGGCGGCGCTCAATCTCATCAGCCTCGTCTATGCGACCAAGTTGGCGGAGAACTCCAGCTATGTGGCGCTCGATTTCAACGATGAAATCGAAGTCCTTCCAATCGCTCTCGGTGGCGATCTCGAGAACTCGCTCTAAGGTATCGAGACCCTCTTGCTCTTCACCGGTAATGATCTGTGCCTTGCCGACCTCAAGTAATGAGTAGGTCTCGCGGCGGTGGTCGTGCGCGGTGACAAAGACATCGAGTGACTTTTGAGCCGCGATGAGAGCTTCTTCGCCCAGACCAAGCTCAATAAGGGCGTGGGCAATCTTCTGATCGCAACGTGCAACGTTAATGACCTCTTTGAGGCTCTTGAAGAGAGCGCGCGCCTCGCGGAAAGCCTCGAGCGATTGCTCGTGATTACCAAGTTCGCGATGTGCGCAACCGATCAGATGGAGGTCGTTAGCGGCTCCAGATTCATTGCCATCGACGAGATGCTCTTGGACGCACTCGCGCATGCATTCGATAGTTTTAACGTAATCCTTTGCTCCAAAGCACCACTCTCCTAAGGTGCAGGCGAGATCGATTGCAAGTGGGGATTTCGACTCGCGAAGTAGATCAACTGCCTTGCTCATCGCTGAAGCAGCTTCGGAATTCCTCTTTAGCTGATTGAGGTTGTACCCGATCGCGGAGTACGCCTGAGCCAAACCATCAGCAGGGGCTACGGCGCCAAGCTCGGTGTAAATGTCTCGGGCAGTCTCAGCAAGCGCTAAGGCTTCGTCATACTGGCCACGCGCGTAAATCCGAGCGCTTAATTCATAGTAAGTATTGGCGCGTTCTAAACCTGTTGTTTCTGGGATTCGCTCCCACAACATCTCTTCGGTGACAATGTCATCTAAGCCGTTATCTTCATCGTCGCTCAAGGTTTGTCCCCCTGTATGCCCTAGGTCACTCTCCGCATGCTTACTCCCCACGCCGGGAGCAAACTGTTTGAGTGCTTCCCTTACACTAGCAAGTTGCTGGTTAACCGTGCAGCGCAACGCAGGAAGTATCCTTAGGTATGGCATTAAATCGACGTGAATTTTTGCGGGGAAGTGCCGCTGTGGCAGGAGCTAGCCTCATTTCGGGCATAACGGACTTGAGCGTGGGAAGCGATGCTGCGATTGCGGCCAATCCAGATATTGCGAATGGTTCGCGTTCTAAGCCGCAGGTCGCTTTAACTTTTCATGGCGCCGGTGATCCAGCTCTAGTTCAGAAACTACTCGCTATCTTTAAGAGTTCATCAACTCCAGTTTCTGTCTTTGCCATCGGTACCTGGCTTCGCGGATATCCTGCAGTCGCAAAGCAGATGCTCGACGCCGGTTATGACATTGGAAATCACACAATGAACCACTATCAGATGAAGACCCTCAACGC
>DAIMCZ010000027.1:0-13197 GCA_036726125.1 Candidatus Nanopelagicaceae bacterium | reverse complement strand
GAGCACGGGCCTCTGTCATTGAACCTGCTTCTATCAAATCATCAAATGCCACTATCTCGGCCTTGATGAAACCTTTTTGGAAATCGGTGTGAATCACACCTGCCGCAACTGGTGCGGTATCTCCCTTGTGAATCGTCCACGCGCGCGTCTCTTTAGGACCGGCTGTGAGATATGTCTGCAGACCAAGTGTTTCAAAGCCAACTCCTGCGAGTGTCGCAAGGCCAGGCTCTTCCATACCGATCTCCTTTAGAAATTCCATCAAATCTTCTTCATCAAGTTCTGCGAGTTCTGCCTCGGTCTTAGCATCCAAGAAGATTGCCTTCGCCGGCGCAACGAGCGCTTGCAGGCTGGCGCGTAACTCTTGATCGCCAAGTTCTGCAGCATCAACATTAAAGACGTACAAGAATGGTTTTGTTGTCATCAACTGCAACTCTGCAATTGCGGCGAGATCGACCTTAGAACCGAAGAGAAGTTTGCCCTCGTTAAGAATCGCTTGCGCCTCTTTTACTGCTTCGATGGTGGCGGCCTTCTCCTTCTGGATGCGGGCCTCCTTCTCGAGACGAGGCAGTGCCTTTTCGATTGTCTGCAGGTCGGCGAGCGCGAGCTCTGTATTAATTACTTCAATATCGGAAGCTGGATCTAGAAAGTCAGAGGTCCGCTCACCTTCGCGGGTGACGTTCTCATCTTTGAAGACGCGGATGACCTGACAGATGGCGTCGGTCTCGCGAATATTGGCGAGGAACTTGTTGCCCAGGCCAGCGCCCTCTGAGGCGCCCTTGACGATTCCCGCGATATCAACGAAGGAGACAGAGGCGGGGAGAATCTTTTCGGAGCCGAAGATCTTGGCGAGCTGGGCCAGGCGGGGGTCTGGGACGCCGACGACGCCCACGTTGGGCTCGATGGTGGCGAAGGGGTAGTTAGCCGCCAAGACATTGTTCTTGGTCAGGGCGTTAAAAAGGGTCGACTTTCCCACATTTGGCAGTCCGACTATTCCGATTGAAAGGCTCACGAGGAGGCTAGCCTACGGGGCTTTGTCGGTGCTTCCTGCCACGATACCTCCATGAGCAACAGCGCAACGGCCATCATCGCCCTCGTCATCGGACTTTTCCTCGGAATCGGGCTTGGGACCCTCCTCGCGCGGGCCAAAAACCGCCCCGCCGATACCTCTGCTGAGCAGGCGGCGATGGCCGCCGAGCTCGCCACCGCCCGCTCCCTGGTCGCCGAGTACAAGGCCCAGATCGAGGGTGAGCGCGCCAAATCCGAGGCGACCATCAAACTCAACGCTGAACTCGAGGCCATGAAGGCCCGCGTCGAAGATTTAAGTCGCATCTCGCAGGATGCCGATCGTCGACGCGTTGGGGCTGAGGCCGAGATCAAGACGCAGATCACTCAGATGGCCTCTCATAACGAGAACCTCGTTAACCAGACGCGAGCGATCGCAGGAGCTCTTGCCAGTTCGCAGACCCGCGGAAAGTTTGGTGAGGCTGCTCTCGAGCAGTTGCTCCAGGGTGCTGGCCTCATCGAAGGCGAACACTTCACTCGTCAACGCTCTGCCGAGCGGAGCGATTCCTCCGGCGCGATTCCAGATATCACCATCAATATGCCAGGTGGTTCGGTTCTCTATATCGACTCAAAATTTCCCTTTGAGCGCTTCTACGAGGCCTTCGAAACGGAGGATGCTGAGGAGCGCAAGGCGTTGCTCGCATCCCACACCAAAGATCTTCTTAAACATATCGAAGCGCTCTCCAAGCGTAAGTACGCCGAGCGCGGCGCTTCCCCTGACTTCGTTGTTCTCTATGCGCCGGTTGATTCGATCTTTACCGAAGCGCTGCGCTCTGATCCAACTCTTCTCGATAAGGCCTTTGCCCTTAATGTGACGATCGCAACCCCGACCTCGATGATGGCTCTGCTGCGCACCGTGGGTTACCTCTTTAGCCGCAACCGCGTAGCGACAAATGCCGCCGAGATTCAAGAGCTCGCCGCTAAGTTCCTAAAGGATGTCTCTTCACTGCACGAGAAGATCGTGACAGTTGGCGAGCGCCTCAAGAGCACCCTCAAGGCGTACAACGAATTAATTCCTACCGCTGAGACAACGGTTCTTTCGGCAGCTAAGAAGATGCGCGCCTTAGAGGTCACAGGTAAGACACCGAAGGCGATTCCAGAACTATCTGAGAATGTCCGTCAACTCCACTCCAAACTTGCTCCGAGCGATGATGATTACATCGAAGTAGACGAAGTCGAATTGGTTCTTGAACTAGAGGATAATGAGTGAGATGAGTACTGATCTAATGTCGCTTCCCAAGCCGATCAAGGGGGCCGGACTCACCAACGCCGGCGTCGTGGTTTTGCAACTTCTTCTGATCCTGCTTGTTGAAACGATCGAGTATTCGGCGACTAAGGTAGGAATCTTTACTGGTCTCGCCATTATCGCGGCTATCGCTCTCGGCTTTTACTTAGGGCGTCCGGGCACAGAATTTGCGACGATCGTTGCTCCACCGATCATCTTCTTCTTTGCCTCAGTTCTCCTTATTGCATCGGTCGGCGGGGCCGGGGTGCATGTCACAAAATTTGGTGTTGATCTGGTTACCACTCTCGGAGGCGCAGCGCCCTACCTCGTTCTTGCGACTCTTGCTGGTTGGGGTTGGTATATCTGGAACCACCTTCGCTCCAAGAAAAATAGCGGCAAGGCGAGCGAGCTAGAGGTGGATCCCATCTACTCAAAACCTACAACGAGCAAATTCGTTGATGATGGAATCGGATTGATTATCAACGGAGAAAAAATCTCCCCTGCTGAAGAAACTGAATCAAAAGAGGATTAACTCTTTCCTGCCGCCTTCAAATCTTTACGCAGCTCTGGCGGAATCGCGAAGAGCAGGTGCTCTTCGCTTGCAGTAACGGTCTCGACTTCTCCGTAGCCACGCTCAGCGAGCCAAGCCAGAAGATCCTTCACCAATATCTCTGGGACTGAAGCGCCACTGCTAACTCCAACGGTTTCAACGCCTTCAAGCCACTCCTCTTTCGCCTCAGCGGCGAAATCAATTAAGTACGCGGCTTTAGCGCCATACTCTTTTGAGACTTCAACAAGGCGCACGGAGTTAGATGAGTTAACTGAACCAACCACGATGACTAGGTCAGAGCGAGGGGCGATCTCTTTGATTGCCATCTGGCGATTCTGGGTGGCGTAACAAATATCATCACTTGGTGGGTCGATCAGATTTGGGAAACTTTTCTTCAACTCGCGAACGGTCTTGATCGTTTCATCAACACTTAGGGTGGTCTGCGAGAGCCAGATAAGTTTCTTACCTTCACGCAATTTAATGTTGGCGATCTCATCGGCGGTATCGATCACAAAGACATTGTCGGGAGCTTCACCGGCAGTACCTTCAACCTCTTCATGGCCATGGTGACCGACGAGAAGAATGTCGTAATCCTCACTCGCAAAACGCTTCACCTCGTGGTGCACCTTTGTCACCAATGGACAGGTGGCATCGATCGTCTTCAAATTACGGGCGGCGGCGGCCTCGTGAACGGCAGGTGAGACGCCATGGGCTGAGAAGATGACCAGTGCACCCTCTGGAACTTCGTCGGTCTCGGAGACGAAGATCGCTCCGCGCGCCTCAAGAGTTGCCACTACATGCTTGTTGTGGACGATCTCCTTACGCACATAAACGGGGGCACCATAGAGATCGAGCGCCTTTTCGACTGTGATTACCGCTCGATCAACGCCTGCGCAGTACCCGCGTGGCGCAGCTAACAAGACCTTCTTAGACATACGCCAATCGTATCTAAAAGTATGATTGTGGGCATGCCTGAGTTTAATTACGAGGATCTGTTGCCCATCGGCCCTGATGAGACCGAGTATCGCTTAGTAACAACCGAAGGTGTATCTACCTTTACGGCGCAAGGAATGGAATTCCTACAGGTCACTCCCGAGGCGATCACTGCACTTACCTCAGAGGCAATCCACGATATTTCACATTATCTGCGCAGCGCACATTTGCAACAGTTACAGAATATTCTGAACGATCCCGAAGCCTCCCCTAACGATCGCTTTGTTGCACTCGACCTACTCAAGAATGCCAATATCGCTGCAGGTGGCGTTTTACCGATGTGCCAGGACACCGGCACTGCCATCGTGATGGGAAAGAAGGGGCAGCGCACTCTCACAACAGAGAAAGATGAGATCTCTGTTTCGCGCGGTGTTTACGATGCCTATACAAATCTCAACCTGCGTTACTCGCAGATGGCTCCCGTAACAACATGGGAGGAGAAGAACACTGGCAATAATCTGCCCGCCCAGATCGAAATTTATTCGGACTCTGATCATCCAAATGAGTACAACTTCCTCTTTATTGCAAAGGGAGGCGGAAGCGCCAATAAATCTTTCTTGTATCAAGAGACCAAGGCAGTACTCAATCCAAAGTCCTTTATGACCTGGCTCGATGAGAAGTTGCGCTCGATTGGAACAGCAGCCTGTCCTCCTTATCACTTGGCAATCGTCATCGGCGGTACCAGCGCAGAGCACACGGTTAAGACGGCAAAGCTCGCGAGTACGAAGTATCTTGATTCATTGCCACTTGCCGGAGATGCCAAGACAGGCCACGCCTTTCGTGACATTGAACTCGAAGAGAAAGTCCTCGAACTCACTCGTACTTTGGGAATCGGTGCCCAGTTCGGTGGAAAGTATTTCTGCCACGACGTTCGCGTTGTTCGCCTGCCGCGCCACGGCGCATCGCTTCCAATTGCGATTGCAGTTTCCTGCTCAGCTGATCGTCAAGCAAAGGGAAAGATCACCAAGGATGGAGTTTTCTTAGAGAAGTTGGAGCGCGAACCGGCCCACTTCCTTCCAGAAACGACCGATGAGCACCTTGATGGTGAAGCCGTTTCGATAAATCTCAATCAACCCATGCAAGAAGTCCTTGCCACTCTCTCCAAATATCCGATCAAGACTCGGCTCTCCCTCAATGGCACATTGATTGTCGCACGCGATATTGCGCATGCCAAACTCAAGGAGCTCCTGGATTCTGGCCAACCGTTGCCGCAATACTTTAAAGATCACGCCGTTTATTACGCTGGTCCCGCAAAGACTCCTGCTGGCTACGCTTCGGGTTCATTCGGTCCGACTACTGCTGGTCGCATGGACTCTTATGTCGAACAATTCCAAGCCGCCGGTGGATCGATGATCATGCTCGCCAAGGGCAATCGCTCCAAGCAGGTCACTGATGCTTGCAAGGCGCACGGAGGTTTCTACCTCGGCTCGATTGGTGGGCCAGCGGCGCGCTTAGGGCTAGATTGCATTAAGAAGGTAGAAGTTCTCGATTATGAAGAGTTGGGTATGGAAGCGGTCTGGAAGATCGATGTAGAGAACTTTCCAGCATTTATCGTCGTAGACGATAAGGGAAATGACTTCTTTGCCGAAACCTTAAGGCCGTTAACGATTGGTCTTAAGCCCGCCAACGGCTAGCTATTCAACTCGCGCTTATTAGCTGCGGCACGCCGGGTAAAGAAATCCCACAGTGAGAGCGTGAGCAGGATCATCGAAAAGCCGAACAGCAGGTCCTCGATGGGAGCACCGGCTAACCGACGTCCGATAATCTCTGATGGCGAATACTGCACAATATTTCTCGAGGTGAGCCACCAATTAGTTATTAGTTGAAAGGGAAATATCAAGCCGTAGGTCAGCCAGTAGATTCCACGGGTAAGCATCGCGGTACGCAGTACAAAGAGGTCGACGAGAATTGCGACGACCACAGCATCCAAAGCGATATCGGAGTAGATCACGATTCATGCCCCTTCTGTTCCCAACCCGTCAACTTCAAGAGCGCTTGGTAACTCAAAATAATCGTGAGCGGTACAACGATAAAGAAGAGCAGCTCTTCGAGGGGAACCTTCGGCAAGACATCTACGTTCACAATTTGGTGGGTATCAAAGAACCAATTCTTCTTTGCAATTGCCCAGGTATCCCAGCTGAGGTAGATCACCAAGATCGCAAACTGCGTGAGGAGAAGTTCGCGCCAGTGGCGTGCAATCCGAAGGCGGAAGGCAAAGTTGACGCCGAGCGCGCAGATCGAGACAAAGGCAATTACTGCCATATAACTCAGATGCGTCATGCTCTTTTAACTCCCATGCTCAAGAGTATTGAAATAGGGTTGGGATATGAAGGATGCGCTACCGGATGTATACGCCTGGATCGAGCGCTTCTCACGCATTGCAATACTTCTTGCCATCCTTCTCTTCGCACTCCTTCGAATTGGTGGCGTACAACTAAATTTATCTGCGCAAGTTACCATCGCCCTGGTAGGACTGCTGATTGGGATACCTCACGGCGCAATTGATCACCTGATCTCAATTCCAACAAGACCACGCAGCCGCTTCTACATCTACATAGCCGCCTACGTCGCTATCGCAGTCGTGGCTGGCTGGTTAATCGCAACATGGAATCTGCGCGGCTTCCAGGTGGTCGTGATTATGAGCTCGCTGCACTTCGGGTATGGCGACGCCGCCTTCCGCAACGAATTGCGCGCGGCATCGAGTAAGCCGAAATTTTCTTGGATCGTTGAGAGCGCCTATGCGATCCCAGCCGGATTCGTCCCCGTTCTTCTCCCGCTTACTGATCCACACTCGGGTGATGCATTGGTGCGCATACATTCGACTTTGCAGGGTTGGGCCGGCTCCCACTCACAATTTCTCCGTAATCTGACTCTGGCAATCGCGGCAGGGGCGCTCCTGGTGCTTCTGCTCACCAAGAGTTTTGCCTTTGCACTTGATTTAGGTCTTCTCGGAGGGCTCGCGCTAACCGCCCCGCCACTCGTCGCCTTTGCGACCTACTTCGGCTTTTGGCACGCCGCCCGACATACCGCGCGTCTGGTCCCTAAGCTGGAAAGTTCCCGTGCGCTAGCGGCTGACGGGAAGGGTCTGCTGGCGATCAGGGGTGCGATCACCCCTGGGCTTTATGCGGTGGCGGGTACTGCGGCGATTGCCGTGGGATTGATGCTCTTTGACCGCCACCACTTCTCTTCGGGGCTGCTCTGGTCCTCTTTGGTCATCGTTTGGGCGCTGACAGTGCCTCACATGCTCTCGACTTCCCGCTTCGATCTGCGGGCGATAAGGGGTTAACCCCTCAATTAAAGGAAAATAGACAGATTTCTGAGAAATACATCAGAAATACCCCAATTTCAGGTGGCGGAATCCCCAAAAGGGTTGAACAATCTGTGCAACGATTCAACGTGCCGAGCCATCTCGGACTTCCCGACGTTAATCGATCAACTTGGAGGACCACTCTCGATGCTACAACTATCAAACGGTCAATGGAGCTCGTTGTACAACATCTTCTCCTTCGGCCTCATCTCAATGCTCGCAACAACCATCTTCACCCTTGTCAGCCAATCACGCGTACTTCCTAAGTACCGCACCGCCCTCGTTATGTCATCCATGGTGACATTCATCGCTGGCTACCACTACTTCCGTATCTTCAACTCATTCACAGATTCATCAATGAAGAACGCTGTTTCAGTTGGAACTGCACAAGGTTCATTCAACGAGGCCTACCGTTACATCGACTGGATCCTCACCGTTCCACTTCTCCTCGTTGAGGTAATCGCTGTACTCGCTCTCGCAAAGAGCGCAGCTAACTCATTGATCATGCGCCTCGTGCCTGCATCAGCAGCGATGATCATCCTCGGATACCCAGGAGAGATTTCAACAAACACCGGAACAAAGGTCCTCTTCGGTATTCTCTCAACAATCCCATTCCTCTACATCCTCCAGGTTCTCTTCGTAGAACTTACAAAGTCCTTGGATCACCAACCAGAGGGTGTAGCAGCAACAGTAAGCCGCCTCCGTCTTCTCCTCATCGGAACATGGGGCGTCTACCCAATCTCATACCTCCTCCCAATCTTGATCAAGCACCCTTCTGCAGCTCAGGCAGCAGATCTCTTCACTGGTCGTCAAGTTGGTTACACAATTGCAGACGTCCTTGCAAAGTGCGTATTCGGTCTCACAATTTTGAAGATCGCACGTATGAAGTCTGCAGCTGAAGGAATGGCTGACACTCACTAATACCCTGTCAGCAAGAACTGTAAGGAAAAAGGGGAAGGGCCACGCGGCCTTTCCCCTTTTCATTTGCTCCCAATTAAGAGAGGCTTGTTAAATGAATAACTTCCGTATGTGGGCGTACTCGATGGTCGCCGTGGGCGCAATTAACTGGGATTACCAGAGAAACAATAAGCACGTAGCTGTTCATAGCCTCTTGATCATCATCCCCGGGCTCATTCTCTTGGGTATGACATATCTACCTGCGGGCGCTGCCCTCTTGCAGAAGAAGTTCGTGCAAAGAGTGTGGCTTGTGGTTGGCATTGCTGCGCTGATTTACGCCTTCACAAATAAGTAGTTATTCTTCGAAAGAGCAATGATTCGGCGAATATTAGAGTCGACCGCCCGCTGAACCATCTTGTGAAATTCTCTGACTTAGCCAGACTGGAAAGATAAAGAGCACGATCAACATCGTTGCCACGACGTTCACGATCGGTGCCTGATTAGGCCTGAAGAGATTGTTAAAGATCCACTGTGGCAGAGTCTCTGTCCCGGGTCCTGCGGTAAATGTCGTCACAACGATCTCATCGAAGGAGAGCGCGAAGGCAAGCAATCCTCCAGCAACAAGTGCAGAGCGAATCAACGGAAATGTGATGTAGCGGAAGGTCTGGAAAATATTTGCTCCAAGGTCTTGTGAGGCCTCTTCCAAACTTTGTCCCAATCGGCGCAGCCGAGCCAGAACATTGTTATAGACAACGACGATGCAGAAAGTTGCGTGACCCACCACGACGGTCCAGAGCGCTAATTGCTTATTTAAAGGGTCCAAAAAGGTATGGAAGGTGGTGTTGAGAGCGATACCCGTGATGATTCCTGGCAGGGCGATCGGGAAGATAACCAGCAGAGAGAGCGTGTTCTTGCCGTAGAACGAATAGCGCGAAACCGCAAAGGCGATACATGTGCCTAGGATCAAAGCGATCGCCGTGGCACCAAGGCCCACCTTTATTGAACTTGTGATCGCAGGCAGCACTCCATTGCTTTCGGTCAAACGGCCCCACCAAACTGTCGAGAGAGATGAAGGCGGCCACGAGAAGGTACGCGATGGGTTAAAGGAGTTAATAGCTACGACAATTAGCGGTAGGTAGATAAAACTCAAGGTGCCAAATGTCAGTGTGGCCAGAAGTATCTTGGCGCGGCGCGAGAGGTACATCAGAAGTTCTCCAGAGCGCCAGACCGGCGAACTATAAAGAGGTAACCAAGAATTGCTGTGATTGGCAGAATCGCCATCGCCGCCGCAAATGGCAGATTGCCCGCGGTGCCAACGTTGTCAGCAATCACGTTAGCTACAAGTTGAGTGGTTCCGCCTACGATCTTCACGACGATGTAGTCACCGAGTGAGAGTGAAAAAGTGAAGATCGAGCCCGCGATGATCGCTGGATAGATGATCGGCAAAATAATCGACCTGAACGTACGTCCGGCAGATGCGCCGAGGTCGCTGGAAGCTTCGAGCAAAGTATTTGGTAGGCGATCCATCCCGGCGTAGATCGGCAAGATCATGTACGGCAGCCAGAGATAGGCAAGCGTGATTGTGGTCGCTGCGAGCCCAAAGCCGGGGCCATGAATTCCAAAGGGTTTTAGCACCCAAGCGATCACTCCCCCGTCAGCAAACATGCTTCGCCAGGCGTAAGTCTTAACAAGGTAACTGGCCCAGAGTGGCACTAGAACGAGTGCAATCACCACACTCCGAAACCGCGGTTTGAGAACCTTGGAGATGAAGAGCGCAATGGGGATTGCGAGCAGGCCATCAATGAGCGTCACCGCAACTGCAACTCCTATGGAGCGAATCGCGATGGTGCTGTAAACGCGTTGGGTAATAAGTGTGTGAAAGTTGCCGAAAGACAAAGAGTGCACTGTATTGCCGGTAAATGAATCAACGCTCCACAAGCTTGAGATCAGCATCACCGCCAGCGAGCCCAAATAGGCAATCGCAAGCCAGAGCACGGGCAACGCTAGTAACAGCGCCGCCCGTGCTCCCTTGTGGCGGTAGAGCCAGGTATTGATTCGATTATTGCGCACAGTGCTCCTGAATTAAGTTAACCCTGCTGGGCTAGCCTTTTATCGAGGTCCATGCTTGTGTCCAGGCGGCGTAGTCGGTGCAGATATTTCCACGACCGTCCAAGCAGCTGGTTGTAGGAGTTGTCCAGTACCAAATCTTCTTGGCATAGGCGGCATCTGTTGCATGGTAGGTCGTGCAGAAGTTCTTATCTGCAGTCTGGGCACATGCCAGAGTCTGCGAAGGAGCTTCTCCGAAGTACTCAGCAACCTGAGCATTTACCTTGGGTGATGTAATCCAGTTCATCCATTGGTACATGCAATTTGGATGTTGCGCCTTGGAAGAGATCATCCAAGTATCAGACCAACCAGTCGCTCCCTCTTTTGGAACGGTGGTAGCGACGGTGACCTTCTTGTCGCCATTGATTGTGTTAGCAATAACCTGCCACGAGGATCCAAGAAGGGTGTTAGAAGATTCAAAGGATTGAACTGACTTGGTGTAATCAGACCAGTACTCGCCAATGTTCTTCTTCTGCACCTTCAGGAGAGCAACTGCCGCTGCTAGCTGCGTCTTATCCAGTGAATATGGGTTGGTAATTTTTAGGGCTGGCTGAGTAGCCATGAGGTACATCGCAGCATCTGCAATATAAATCGGTGAGTCATACGCAGTGATCTGGCCCTTGTAAGGAGAGTTTGCAGCAAAGACCGCTGACCACGATGTTGGCTTCTTCACCTTTGCAGCGTTGTAGGCCAAGACGTTGGCGCCCCATCCATGAGGAATTCCATACATCTGACCATTTACGGAGTTCCACTGTTGGTTCTTCAAGAATGGCGAGATGGTCTTGTAGTTAGGCACGAGCGCGGTATTGACCGGAGCAACCTGACCACCGTAGATCAACCGCAGCGTGGCGTCACCCGAGGCCGATACGCCGTCATATCCGCCAGTCTTCATTAATGAAACCATCTCATCTGAAGTACCCGCGGTCTTTGCATTGACAACACAGCCAGTCGCCTTGGTGAAGGGATTAACCCAGTCAACGGTCTTGTCGTTACTTCCATTTTCGGCATAGCCAGCCCAGACAATTATATTGAGCTTGCCTTCCCCCTTGCCGAGGGACTTAAGCATCGCAACATTTGGAAGTGAGGCTGCAACGCCTGCGGTGGCGCCTGCAATAGCCAGACCAAATGCCGCGAGAGCAGCAATTACTATCTTCTTGGTACGCATCCACATCACCTTTTCTCTCGGTTGAGGGTTGGTCGTTCAACCCAACTTGGGTCTTTAACCAACTTGGAATTCGTATTTCGAATTCCAAGAGACTTCTATCTGATCGCCTGCATTGGGGAATTCTGCGGTTCCATCGTTCTTTGCCAGAACAGTCAAGGTATCGCTACCGATTGCGACATCAATCTTGGTGAGAGCTCCAAGGAACATGACTGAAGCAACCTCTCCAAGGGAGCTTCGATCTCCGGACTTCCCAAGTGAGATCTTCTCTGGCCTGATGCTGATGACCTTGCCGTCGCGGTGTAACAGGTTAGAAATCCCAACGAACCCCGCCACAAACTCGGAATTGGGTTCTTCGTAGATTTCACGCGCATTACCCATCTGCACGATATTGCCGGCATCAAAGACCGCGATGCGATCTGCCATGGTGAGAGCTTCTTCTTGATCGTGAGTGACGAAGATAAAGGTGATTCCGATGTCGCGCTGCAACTCTTTAAGTTCGATCTGCATTTCGTGGCGCAATTTCAGATCAAGGGCACCGAGGGGCTCATCAAGGAGCAGCACCTTTGGTTCGTTAACCAGCGCCCGAGCTAAGGCAACCCGCTGCCGCTGTCCTCCAGAGAGTTGTCCTGGTTTACGCGCTTCGTAGCCTTCTAGTTTGACGCGGGCTAAGGCTTTTCTAGCGCGCTCAATCCGCTCATCTTTGGCGACTTTTTTAACTTTGAGCCCATACTCCACATTTTCTAGAACCGTCATGTGGGGAAAGAGCGCATAGTCTTGGAAGACGGTATTAACATCGCGATTAAACGGCGGGGTCTGACTTACATCGACGCCATCAATTTCAATGAGACCTGCGTCGGGTAGTTCAAATCCAGCGATAAGACGCAGAACGGTAGTTTTTCCAGAGCCGCTTGGCCCAAGCATTGCAAAGAATTCGCCATCTGCGATTTCAAGGCTTACTCCATCAACAGCCTTAACCACGCCAAAACTCTTTGAAACTTTCCGCAAGCGAATAGCGATGGACACATTGGGATTCTAGGCGATTTGTTAGGTAAAACTAAGTGTTCTTGAAAATACAAATTATCCTCAATACCCTGCCACCATGACTGAATACCAATATCCCTTAGCCACTCCACAGCACAGACTCGGCGGCAAAGCCGTTGACTATGCGATGTCCTTGGTAACCCTCGGAATTGGCTGGTACATCTGGTCGCTTGTGGTCTGGGGTCAAGGCCAAACACCGGGAATGCAGATCGTTAAATTGCGCGTTTACGATAAGAGCACCGGCAAAAGAGTCAAGTGGGGCCACATGGCAATCCGCGAATTTTTGCTCCCACTGGCGGCGGCAATCGCGGGTGGCATCGCAGCCTCCATCGTCATCTTCATCATCATCTCTGGAAGCACCATTACTGACCGTCCGTGGGCAGTCTTCTTTGGGTACATTCCTTTGTTTGCAATTTTTCTTGTCGATGCCTTTTTTATCTTTAAGGACAATAAGAGAAATCGTCTAGTGGACATTATTGCGAAGACCGATGTTCTGAATGAATCCCCGGTAGCAGCCTAGTTATAACAAAACCGCGGTCCTCCCTGATTTCTGGGAGTACCGCGGTTTTTGTATATTGCTAATTACCGTTTACTGAAGATGAACCTGAATTCTCGTTATCGCTAATCGTGGTCTTCTGGATCTGAATCAAGAACTCCACGTTCGACTTAGTGCCCTTCATCTTGTCGAGCAAGAGTTCTAGAGCCTGTTGTGACTCGAGGGCGTGCAATACCCGACGCAAGCGCCAGACGATATTGAGCTCCTCTTTGCCCATCAAGATCTCTTCCTTACGCGTACCAGATGCATCGACATCGACTGCTGGGAAGATGCGCTTATCGGCAAAGCGGCGATC
>DAIMCZ010000026.1:12088-13235 GCA_036726125.1 Candidatus Nanopelagicaceae bacterium | reverse complement strand
GCCTAGAGGGCGTAATTGCCTTTGAGTCGACGATTGCAGAACCAGATAAAGAGGGAAGTGCACTGCGCTATCGCGGAGTCGATATTGAAGACCTCGTTGGCCGTGTCACCTTTGGAAATGTATGGGGACTGTTGGTCGATGATGAGTTCAACCCAGGTCTGCCGCCAGCCGAGCGCTTCCCACTCCCAGTCCACTCCGGAGATGTCCGTGTAGATGTGCAATCTGCCATCGCGATGTTGGCGCCTGCATGGGGGCTTAAGCCACTCCTTGATATCTCTGATGAGGAGGCGCGCTCTAATCTAGCTCGCGCATCGGTCATGGTTCTCTCGTATGTCGCACAATCCGCTCGTGGAGTTATCCAGCCGGTAGTTCCAGAATCTGAAATTGATAAGGCTCACACCGTCGTTGAGCGAATGATGATTCGCTGGCGCGGCGAACCTGATCCACTGCACGTGCGTGCCATTGATGCCTACTTCGTATCAGCTGCAGAGCACGGAATGAACGCATCTACCTTCACCGCTCGAGTTATTGCATCAACTGGTGCTGATGTCGCTGCCTCCTTGTCAGGAGCTATCGGTGCAATGTCGGGTCCACTACATGGCGGGGCTCCAGCGCGCGTTCTCAGCATGATTGAGGGCGTCGAGAAGATGGGCGATGCCACTGCGTATGTAAAGGGAATCATGGATCGCGGAGAGAGATTGATGGGCTTCGGTCACCGCGTTTATCGTGCGGAGGATCCACGCGCCCGTACCTTGCGTCGTACAGCTAAAGAACTTAACGCGCCACGATATGAAGTTGCGCTCGCTCTTGAGAAGGCAGCTCTCGCAGAGTTGCATGAGCGCCATCCTGAGCGCGTGCTCGAAACCAACGTGGAATTCTGGGCGGCTATCGTCCTTGATTTTGCGGAAGTTCCAGCCCCGCTCTTTACCTCAATGTTTACGGCCGCTCGTACCGCTGGCTGGTCTGCACATATCCTGGAGCAGAAGCGCACCGGGCGTTTGATCCGACCATCTGCTCGCTACATCGGACCCGGACCACGTTCTCCGCAAGATGTTAAGGGCTGGGACGAGAGCGTTCACCAACTCCACAACTAATAGGGGTAGTCAGATCGCTTAAATAGCTGTAGAAATTCCAACTCAAAGACCAA
>DAIMCZ010000026.1:8406-11988 GCA_036726125.1 Candidatus Nanopelagicaceae bacterium | reverse complement strand
GCAAATGATTTTCAGATCTTTGCGAAGCCTAAATACCCACAGTGGATAAATAAATCTGTCTTCTATCAAATCTTTCCAGATCGCTTTGCCTCATCGGGCAAGGTGCGCAAGATTCCCGCAGAGTTCGTCCGGCGCGACTGGGATAACCTTCCAAAGGGACGCGACATAACAACGGGAGTCGAGTATTTTGGCGGAGATCTTGAAGGTGTCACTGAACATCTCGACCACATAACTCACCTAGGCGCATCCGGAATTTATTTCACACCATTCTTCGCCGCTCGGTCCACCCATCGCTATGACGCAAGTAGTTTTGATCATGTCGATCCATTACTCGGGGGAGACGAAGCACTCTTTGCTCTCTCGAAGGCCGCCAGCAAGAAAGGCATCCGGATCATGGGTGACCTCACCACTAACCACTGTGGGGCGGGACATACATGGATCAAAAAAGCTTTGGCAGATCCTAAGAGCAAAGAGCGTGCCTTCTTCTACTGGGATAAATCGATCAAGCACGGTTATGAAGGGTGGTGGGGACTTGCCTCGCTTCCTAAACTCAACTACTCCTCACCCTTGCTGAGAAAGCTCGTCTGGGATTCGAAGAATTCAATTGTTCGTAAGTGGTTGCGTGCTCCGTACAACATGGCTGGTTGGCGTATCGATGTCGGCAATATGACTGGAAGATACAAAGATCAAGATCTCAATCGCGAGGTAATGCGGGGGATTCGTCAGGCGATGGATATCGAAAACCCTGACGCCTGGTTGGTTGCAGAGAATGCCGATCACTTCCCAGCTGACTTAGATGGTTTTGGTTGGCATGGCACCATGAACTACAACGGATTTATGCGTCCGATCTGGGGATGGTTGCAACACAATCCCGAGGTTGATGGTGGATTCTTTGGCCTTCCAACGAACGTACCTCTCTTTACTGGCGAGCAGATGGTCGCTGCGATGCAGATGTTCAATGGTGGAATTCCGTGGCGGGCACTTGTTGCGAGCATGCTGCTCCTCGATTCACATGACACTGCACGTTTTAGAAATGTAGTAGGTGGTGATTCGCAACGTCACCTTGCGGGGATGGGTTTACTGATGACTTACCCAGGCGTTCCTTCGATCTTTGCAGGAGATGAAATTGGTTTGCGTGGTGCTTGGGGCGAGGACTCGCGTCGCACAATAAATTGGAACGATCGCACTTCATGGGACCACGATTTTTTTGCACAAGTTAAAGAGCTTGTTGCAATTCGTCGAACGAGCCACGCTCTCGCCTTTGGTGGTCTGCGATGGGTCGATGTGAAAGATGATTGCGTTGCCTACCTGCGTGAGAGTAAGAAGGAAACTCTCTTAGTAGTTGTTGCACGTAAGTCCACCAAGGTGGATATTGATCTTTCGGCATACGGCTACTCGATTGAGAATTCAGTATATGGACCGGCTGCTCACGGGAGTCGGCTCCGACTGACTCTCGAGAAGCCCACCGTAGGAATTTGGAGATTGCAGAGTTCCAAGAAGTAGCGTTACCAAATTGTTATCAAATTGATTTTCGACTTCCGGTAAATAACGATTAGGTATCAATCATCCGAGAGATTTCGAAATAGGCGTGAAATAAGGGCTAGCCCATCGACAAACTATACGACTTGTCCATTTCTTCCTTGACTTGACCTACTCGCTGGTATCAAATTATCCCACTCGCTTAATCCCCTCGGTTAAGCAAATTTCACATATAGGAGTCACATGATTCAACGTAAATTTGGAAAGGTAGCCGCTCTCACGGTTGCAGCGGGGCTGATCTCAGGCTTCGTCTCTGCCCCCGTGCATGCTGCCTCCAACACGATCATTGTGTGGGCCGATGAAACTCGCGGACCTAACTTGCAGCAAGTTATCGCTGCAAAGGGCGACTGGGTTCCCGGTTACACAATCAAGATTGTTCCGTTCTCAAGCTTCGATGCTTTGAACGCAGCATTCGGAAATGCAACTGCTCTCACTGGTCCAGATATCGTAGTTGGCGCTAATGACTGGGTTGCAACCGGAGCAAAGAATGGCAAGCTCGCACCTGTCACTTTGTCTTCAGCAGTTCGCGCCAATTTCACCGCGAACAACTTCTTTGACCTCTCTTACAAAGGCGTACTTTATGGCGTTCCACTAGATGTCAATAACGTCGCACTTCTTTATAACTCTAAGTTGACTGGCAAGCCAGGAACTTTCGCGCAGATGGTGAATTTCTATCTCAAGAATAAGACCGCTGACAAGTTGACTGCAGGTCTCTGCATTGCAGGAGGCGGAATGTCATGGGGTGCAGAATCTGTGCTCAATGCTCTCGGTGGAGCACCATACGTTATGACCGCTTCTGGATCTGTTGATCCAACAGCAGATCCCGTTCCAGCCGCAACAGTTGCAGCCAATATCAAGAAATATCTCCTTGATAAGAATGGTAAGAGCAATGGTTTCTTCCCAGCAACGGACACCGGTTGCAAGACCGCTTTCCTAGCCGGAACAGTCCCTTACGCAATCATTGGTAACTGGGAGTGGCAGGATTATGTAAAGGCTGGTTTCGATATGAATAACCTCATGCCTCTACCTGGTCTGAACCACGGAACCTATGGAGCAGCATTCGCATCTGTATCAGGCGCAATGTTGACAACCTTTGCAGCGCAACACGGTGTAGATCAAGGCGCCAAGAGCCTCTTGAACAACTTCTTCGGATCAGCCGCAGGTGCCGTCGCTTACCAGAACGTTGAGCTTCGTCCACCGGCTAATAAGAAGGCCCAAAAAGATGCCTCTGTCACCACAGCTCAAAAGGGCTTTGGTAAGGCTGGTGCAGTTGCTGGTCTTCCACAGATCGGTGCAATTCTCAACGGTGCAACTGGATCGAAGTCCTTCTGGGATCTCCTCCCAGCATTCTGGACAGATGTCCTCGTCAACGGAAAGGATCCACAGACCTCAGCGGCTGCGATGGATGCCTTCTTCAAGACGAATGTCACTGCTGGAATCCCACAGCTCTAACTCCTTCTCTTAGAAGGAATTGATCTATCGAAATTGGTGGGCAAGGCAACTTGCCCACCAATTTCTTCAATTAAATCAGGGACGATGAATCAACTGATCGGATGTAAAAGTGGAGAAGCTTTTTCAGCGTAAAGTCACGGTGACGCTTAAATACATCACCGTCGCTTTGGTCTCCGCCATTCTTCTCCTGCTGATCGAAAGTTCCTTCGCTAAGCGCGAGTACGCGATATCTGCCTTTTTGACGGTAGGTCTGATCGCGATTGCAATCACCTACCTCACCAATTTTTCAATCCCAATGAAGTTCTTCCTGCCTGGAATGTTCTTCCTTTTCGCCTTTGTTGTGGGGCCGATTCTCTACACCATCGCAATGTCTGGCTTTCATTACCAGACAGGTAATTACATCTCGAAACCCGAATCGATTACACAGATTCTCGCTGGTGGCATACGACCAGATGTCGCCCAAACTACTTTCGACATTATTATCGGTGAAGATCCCGCAAAGAACCTAGAAATTCTTGCCTCCGACCCGACCAATAAGAAGTACTTTCTAGCGACAGCAACGACCAAGACTGACCTTGATCCCGCTGGGCT
>DAIMCZ010000026.1:0-8306 GCA_036726125.1 Candidatus Nanopelagicaceae bacterium | reverse complement strand
GATAAGAACGATCAGTTGCAGCCAGGGTGGCGTGCGCCCATTTGGTTTGAGAATTACGCCAAACTCTTCACCGATCCACAGATTCGATCTGCCCTTATTCCAGTCTTCATTTGGACAATCGTCTTTGCCTCGTTGACGGTGCTCACTCAATTTGCTCTGGGTCTGTTGATTGCAATGACCCTCAACAGAAAGTTACATGGTCGCAGGATTTATCGCTCCATCTTGATCCTGCCGTATGCAATGCCGAGCATCATGAGCATCTTGATATGGGGAGGGATGTTCGATACCGAATTCGGTGCGATCAATCACCTCTTCGGAACCCATGTGCACTGGTTCCAGAGTGCGCTCTACGCACGCCTGGCCGTCATCATCGTCAACCTCTGGTTGGGCTTCCCCTACTTCTACCTCATTTGTAGCGGCGCTCTACAGGCGATTCCAGCCGAGCTCTCTGAGGCCGCCGCTATCGACGGAGCATCGAGTCGGCAGATCTTTAGGAAGATAACTCTTCCTTTGCTACTGCAGGTTGTGGCGCCGCTCTTGGTCGCCTCCTTCGCCTTCAACTTTAATAATTTCAACATCATCTATCTTTTGACGGGTGGTGGACCACAGAACACGCTTGGGGGAGCGGTCGCGGGCTCAACCGATATCTTGATTAGCTACACCTACAAGATCGCCTTTAGCGCCGGCAACCAGAATCTCGGACTAGCTAGTGCAATCTCTGTGGTGATCTTCGTGATTATCGCTTCGATCTCGCTGTATGGAATAAGACGCTCTAAGGTATTGGATTCATTCAAATGAAAAAATGGGTAAAGGAAGATCTCTGGAGGCACATAGTCCTCCTTGTTACCTGTTTCTTTGTACTCTTTCCGATCTACTTGGTGTTCCTCTCTGCGTTGAGTCCTACCGGAAGTTTGCAGGTAACCTCCTTCATCCCTAAGACAATCTCGTTCAACAACTTCCACCTTCTCTTTCATAGCCCGAAGATTCCATACCTGATCTGGATGAAGAACTCGATCGTGATTGCGGGGTTGGTGGCCGTACTCTCGGTCGTGATTGGCGCAGCATCTGCCTTCTCATTTAGTCGCTTGCGTTTTAGAGGTAAGAAGCAGGGCCTACAACTTCTCTTGTTAGTGCAGATGTTCCCCGCGATCCTCTCGCTCTCTGCCGTTTACGTAATCATGGAGCGCGTCTACAACTTTGCTCCCCATATCGGACTGGGTACAGAACCGGGCTTGCTCCTCGTCTATCTGGGCGGAGCGATGGGTGTAAATATCTGGCTGCTCAAAGGCTTTGTTGACTCCATTCCGATTGAGCTCGATGAAGCGGCAAAGGTTGATGGCGCTAGTGCGGTTCAAACTTATTGGCTCATCTTTGTACCGCTGGCAGCCCCTATATTGGCGGTAGTAAGTCTCTTGAGTTTTATCGGAACCTTTAACGAGTTCATCTTGGCTCGACTCTTCTTAGTCGATCAAAATTCACGCACTATCGCAGTAGGTTTGCAGAGCTTCATTAGTGGTCAGTATGCGACCAACTGGGGACCATTTGCCGCTGGCTCGATCATCGCCTCAATTCCATTAGTCGCTATTTTCCTCTCGTTGCAGCGGTACATCATCAGCGGGCTGACCGCTGGCTCCGTCAAAGGTTAAGGTCATGCGCCGCGCTCGTAGATTTGGTGCGTTGGCAGTGCTTTTTTCATTGATTGTTACTGGTACGCCAGTTAAAGCTGCGACAGCTAGTGCGGCTCACGCCGAGATGATCTACTTCGTCATGCTTGATCGCTTTGCCAATGGCGATCCAACGAACGATGCGGGTGGTCTGACTGGTGGACCAACCTCCACAGGTTTTCAACCCTCCGATCCAGGTTTTTACCACGGTGGAGATCTGCACGGTCTGATCCAAGAGATTCCTTACATTAAATCACTGGGCTTCACCGCCATTTGGGTAACGCCTGTGGTGCGGCAACTTCCCGTCGCTGCCGATGGCAAGAGCGCTGCCTATCACGGATATTGGGGAGTTGGTTTTGACCAGGTAGATCCACATTTAGGAACGATGGCGGACTTTAAAGAGTTTGTGGCAGATGCACACGCCGCCCAGATGAAGGTGATCTTGGATATCGTTGTGAATCACACTGCAGATGTCATTCATTATGTGCAAGGTGGTTCGTATGTTGGTCTTGCAGATCAACCATACAAGACAATCAACGGCAAGACCTTTGACCCAAAAGCGATTGCAGACTCACCTTCTTTTCCTAGCCTCGATAAGTTAAGTGCGACCACAAGTTTCCCAAAGACTCCAGTGATTGACCCCCAGAATCTCACCGTAAAGAGTCCAGCCTGGCTGAACGACCCGCGCAATTACCATAACCGGGGAGATGTCGCGCAATCAGACGAGTCACTGCAATACGGCGATTTTTATGGTCTTGATGATTTATTTACCGAGAGTCCAACTGTATTAAAAGGATGGATCAGCGTATTCGCCCAATGGATTACAGATACGGGGATTGATGGTTTCCGAATCGATACAGCGCGCCATGTGAATAAGGAGTTCTGGAACGCATTCCTGCCCGCCATGCGCAAGGCCGCCTTCACGCAAGGGAAGAGCAATTTCCCGATGTGGGGCGAGATCTATGACACCGATCCACGCAAGACTTCTTTCTGGGTGAAGCAAGCCTCATTTAATGAGGTCTTAGATTTTCCAATGCAATCGATCATGGTCAATTACGTAAATGCGCAAGATGCAACTCTGCTCGGCACCTACTTCAATAATGATGATTTTTATACAACTGCCACCACAAGCGCCAATGGTCTGGCAACGTTTCTCGGAAACCACGACATGGGCCGAATCGGCTCATTTATCGTTGCTCAGACTTCGGATGCATCTGTTGCACTCAAGCGTGATCAGTTAGCGCACGCCCTTCTCTTCACCATTCGCGGGGTTCCAACTGTCTACTATGGAGATGAATTTGGTTTGACTGGTGGTGGCGATAAGGAGGCCCGACAAGATCTCTTCCCCACCGCAGTATCAAGTTGGCAGGACCAATTCAGAATTGGGTCTGAGCCGATTGGCACAAAGAGTAGTTTTGACACAACCAACCCGCTTCAAGACACTATCCGCACTCTGACCGCGCTACGGGATAAATATCCGGCAC
Organism: Candidatus Nanopelagicaceae bacterium; assembly: GCA_036726125.1. Lineage (GTDB taxonomy): Bacteria > Actinomycetota > Actinomycetes > Nanopelagicales > Nanopelagicaceae > PALSA-747. Next base: position 5,158 of record DAIMCZ010000026.1, on the reverse strand, counting down.
TGGCAAACGGTAGCCAGCTCACCGATTATGCGACGAACGGCATCTTCGTATTTAGTAGATTTGATAAGAGTTCACACCAAGAGGTGCTGGTTGCACTCAATGCAAACAGTGATCCAGGGTCCGCAACATTCACATCTAACTCCGGAAACTCCTCGTGGAGTTTGCAGGGTGGAACTGGGAGTGCAAGCGTCTCTGCTGCAAATACCACGGTCTCGCTACCCGCTCTGAGTTGGGCAGTGTTTACTTCGGATACTCCAACTCCGAAGGCGAGCAAAGTCAGCAGCACGTTGACCACTGTGATCCCAGATCCACTCGATTCAGATCAGATTGAGGTAGACGCAACGGCGCAGGGTTCGCCATTCCTTGATGTCACCTTCAAGTACCGAGTAGGTAAAGGATCGTGGATTAGCTTGGGAGTAGATTCGGCGCCCACATACTCCACCGAGAAGTCGCAGAGCGGCTTCTATCGGGTCTTTCCATTAGTCGCTACCTTTCCTAAGAAGAAGGTCATTCAATTTGAAGCAGTAGCCTCTGATTCGTACGGGGTGAGCGCTACGAGCGCAATCAAGAGCCTGACTACAAAGTAATTAATTTCTCATCCAAAAGCGCAGAGCCTGGTTCACGTAACTCGACCACGAGCGCTCATTATGTGTTGTGCGATTGAAGACGGGCGTCGCCAAATCGCGACCATATCTATAGCCAGCGGCGATTGCATAATTATTAGCAAGATCTTGGAAAGGGCCGTAGCGCGCATCATGTGATTTGGTCCCGCGACTCATCCAAATCTTCTGCTTTCCGGCCTTTGGCAAGGTCGCCATCAAACGCTCGACCAGTGGATCACCTCCGCAGATCCAATGTGGCGAGAAGGCAAGTGCGCTACGAAAGAGGTCGGGATATTGTGCAACTCCGTTGAGGGCTGCAAGCCCACCCATACTCGCTCCAAGGAGCGCTGTACTCTCTGGAATTATCTGGTGTCCTACGAAATCGCATATCGTGGGAAGGATTAACTCAACTATTTCTTGCAGATACCTATTTCCATGCAGCTCGGAGAGGGGAAAACTGGGGGTGGCTGTTGGCCAGATTCCCGATGTACTCAGGATCGGTTCAATGCCACCTGTGAAGACATCTTGAGGAGCTAAATCTTTCGCGCGCCCGTAGGGATCGCTTTTGCTGCTGGAGTGGAAGATGGCGATGATCACAGGAGGCGGTACGTCAAGCTCGCGCGCCACCTTATTCGAAGTTCCAGCTAACTCCCACGTGCGATTTCTGGTGGAAGTTTTCTTATCAAATATATTTTGACCATCGTGAGTGACGAGCAAGTAGGGCGTTGGTTCTAGAGGGGCCCAGAAATCAACACTCCGATTTCCGATTACTGTCCGCTTTACTGACCCGGCAGCGCCACGCACCTGAAAACTCTTGAAGATCTCCATCGCTGCGCCATTCTAAATGGATTGTGAAAGGATGGCGTCATGACGACCCGTTCTCTCTTCTGGTTTCGTCGCGATCTTCGTCTGCACGACAATCCGGCTCTCCTTGACGCCTTAGCCGCGGCGAAGGAGACGCTCCTGCTCTTCATCATGGATGAAGAGATCGCCGAACGAGCTGGAGAGTATCGCCGCGCTTATCTAGCCGATTCACTGGCGAGATTAGACGAGTCTGTGGGAGGTCACCTCGCCGTTGTTGCAGGAGATCCGGTTGCAGTGTTGCGAGATGTTGTGGCTCGTTATCAGATCACATCCATCCATGCTGCTCGCCAATACGCACCGTATGGAGTGGCGGCTGAGGCTGCGCTTGCAGCGGCAGGAATCGAGATCGAGTACACCGGTTCGAACTATGCAGTTGCTCCAGGCAGGGTGCGCAAGCCCGATGAGAGTAATTACCGCGTCTATACCCCATTCTTCCGTGCCTGGCAGGCACACGGTTGGCGCACTCCAGCTCCAGCACCGACAAAGCCAGAGTTCATCAAGCCACAGCAGCAGGATCGCAATCTGCCTACCTGGCTCCCACCTCAAGGTGTTTCTCTGCAGAGCGCAGGGGAGTTGGCCGCGCGAGAGCGTTGGGAAGCTTATAAATCGGGAGCTCTCTCGCGCTACGACGAGGAGCGGAATTTTCCCGGGGTAGCCGGCACGAGTCGATTAAGTCCGCACTTAAGGTGGGGGGAAATCCATCCCCGCACCCTCCTTGCAGACTTAAACCAGAGCAGCGCCCACGAGGTCTTTCGCAAAGAGATTGCCTGGCGCGAGTTTTACGCCGACGTTTTGCATCACTACCCAACTAGTTCTCGGGACTATTACTCACCAAATTATGCGGCGATGCGATACGACCAACCGGAGGAGAAGTTTCAAGCGTGGTGTGCTGGTGAGACCGGTTACCCAATCGTTGATGCTGCTATGCGCCAACTGCGCGCGGAGGGTTGGATGCACAACCGCACTCGCATGGTGGTCGCATCATTTCTCGTCAAGGATTTACATATCGAATGGCGGCATGGCGCTGATTACTTCATGAAATACCTCATCGATAACGATGTCGCTTCTAACTCACATGGCTGGCAGTGGACGGCAGGATGCGGAACCGATGCTTCACCGTACTACCGTGTCTTCAATCCAATTGAGCAAGGTCGCCGCTTTGATCCTGATGGGGATTACATCAAGCAATTCGTTCCCGAGTTGAGACACTTGAGCGCCCCGGAGATTCACACGCCGTGGGAAGTTCTTGATGGGAGTATCAATGGCTATCCAGCCCCCATCGTGGATCATGCCTTAGAAAGGCTGGAGGCACTAGCGCGCTTAGAAGAGATCAAGGCTGCCAAAGCACCATACCCCCACCAGAACGCTTAGCCTCATACATCGCCTTATCGGCGCGCGCCATCAAGTCCGTAGCCCCATCATTAATCACCCGACCGATGCTCACTCCAACGTTAATTTCATGACCCGCCACGATGAAGGGGTAGGAGACCGTGGAGGCGAGAGCCATCCCGACTTCAACTCCATGCCGCGGGTTGCCAGGAACTATGACACCAAACTCGTCGCCACCCAATCGCGCTAAGAGTGAACCCGCAGGGGTAACGCGAGAGAAACGGAGCGCAATCTGGCGCAACAGTTCGTCGCCCGCTTCGTGGCCCAGGGTGTCGTTCACCATCTTGAATCCATCTAGATCAAGCAGAAGGAGCGTCGCGCTCTCGCGACCCAAAGAGGTCAATTCATGTATGAAGCGCCGTCGATTAGCTAATTCAGTCAACTCATCGATACGAGCGAGCTCTAGATTGCGGGCTGCAGTGCGTGCTTGTTGTAGCGCAATTGCCATGCGAGCCACGGCGAGTGCGATAGTTGCGATAGCTGGAATTAAAACAATCGTCGGCAGAAAAGTCTGCCTGAGCGCAGAGATCGCCAGAATCAATCCGCTGCAGATCATCGCGATGGTAGTGAGACTCGTGATCACACGATCACTCAGTTCCTCTTCGCCGCCACGGTGCCAAAGAGCTTCGGCCATAACTATGAGCCCGAGTAACCAACCGTCATCACTTAACTCCCCGAAGTTGTACTGGCTACTAGCCGATTTAAAGAGAAAGTAGAGGTCGGTCGCGGTGAAGATCGCGATGCCAAGCAGGAAGAGAAAAGAGCGAAGCGCCCGCCTCTGCGCCAGCACGATGAAGAGAGCGATCGCAAGGAGCACAACATCACCAATGGGATAGACGATAGAGAGAAAGACGGTAGTCGAGTCACCAGTGAAATGGGTCATTGCACTCTTCAAAAAGAGATAAGCGATCAGAGTCGAGAGACCGAAGGTGATGATGACGACCTCTAAGAGCTCTGCGAAACGAAATCTCCGATGTGCTGTTAAAGCTCGGATCAGGCTTAACAAAATAAGTGGGTAGAACAATATGTAACAGAGATCCGAGAAATTAGACCAGAAGAAGGGTCTATAAAAATCGTTCCACGTCGTCGTTATTGATCCAAGAGTCCAAATGAAGAGGGCCACAGATAGCAATACTCGTGCCAGCTTGTCGTTAGAGACAGGTGCGTAGAAAGCGACAAGAGCCGCGAGGACCCCTACAGCGTTATATATGTAGAGATCTGCGAGGGGAGTTGTGCCCGAGGAGAAGAGACGAACTACGAGGTGCAAAAGTAGAAGTGCAACTGGCGCGATCCGAAGTTTGAGATATGTCCTCGACGTCCCAATTGTCATCGCACGAGATTAGTGAATCGTAAATATGAAAATCAGTAGATTTTTTACCTGTTAACAACGAGAGAACCTCCCAACACTTGGCTGCGCTGCCGCGTGCTGGGAGGTTCTAGATCTATCTCGGTGGAGGGATTGCGACCTCCTTTAAATAGGGGCTACAAGCCTGCCTTGCAGGCGAGAGCTCGTGTCGACTTCGCTGTCGCAATTGCCGACGTCAGTTGAGCGGTGAGCTGCTTCTGCTGCGCAATGGCGTTGTTAACCGTTGAAGTCCAAGTAGTGATCTGAGTCTGGTCATTTGTGATCGTCGAATTGATACGAGCCAATGTCCGGGTGAGTTGGTCGATGGTCTGCTGACGGTACTTCACGCCCGTGGTGTACGCATTGACTGTTGCCTGATCGCTCTTCGCCTTCTGGCTTCCAACGACGTCTGCATTGAGGGCGGCTTGCGCTGCAGCAAGGCCAGCCTGGTCTGCAGCCAGCTTTGCCTGGTATGCAGCAATAGCAGCGTTATAACCGGTGACCTGAGTCGATGGCTTGTGCGTAGCAGAGTCATAATCAATGGTGTACAAATTCTTGTTCATCACTGCATCGAGTGAGGTCTGTGCAACGGTGAGTGCATTTTGGTAGGAAGCCAGCAGGCTCTGTGCCTGACTAGCCGCATTCGTTGCATTCTTTGTGTATGTGGTCAAGTTCCCAACATTGCTGAGGTAATCAGCTTGTGAGGTGATGCAACTGGCCGTAGCCCATACAAGCTTTGGTGAGGTCGCAATTGGATTGGCCACGCAGGTGTAGGTGCCTGACTTCACATTCAATTTAGTACAGGCTGAGCCTTGCTTTCCTGCAGCATCAGCTGAGGCGCTCAGTGCGATCGATCCACCCACAATGAGTGCACCTGCAAGGAGCACGCTTGCCAGTTTTCGAGTAGAGAGCATCTTCATCTTTGTTTCCTCCAATAGGCCCAGCTCTTCTGGAACAC
>DAIMCZ010000025.1:2677-13563 GCA_036726125.1 Candidatus Nanopelagicaceae bacterium | reverse complement strand
ACTCGTAGATCAACTCTTGGATAAGAGCTGCCTCCGAAGGTCTAGCCGGACGAATCTTCATTCGCCGTTAGTGGTGACCGTCTCCAAGTTCCTTGAGATCTGTGAGCGTAGGAGCAGGAATCTGAACTGCATTAGCGCGGTTCAGACGGGCGCGAATCTTGCCCTTGAGTCCCACTGTTGCAGAGGCAGGAAGGGGAGCAGGGAGCGCTTCTGGGGTCTGATGTTGGGTCAGGGTCCACTTCTGCGCTTCTGAGATTGGCTCATGTACTTCAAGCATCTCGCCGTTAGGCATCATCACGAGGCGACCCGTCTCACGGCCATGCAAGACGAGATCACGATCCGCGCGTTGCAGCGATAGGCAGATGCGCTTGGTGACCACGAATGCAATGGGCGGGATGGTGAAGAGACCGATTCGAGTGAACCACATGATTCCATTAATTGTGAGATGGAAGTGGGTAGCGATGATGTCGTTACCGCCGTTAAGGAGTGAGATCAAGATGAAGGTGATCGCTGTAACTCCGAGTGCGGTGCGGTTTGGTGCATTGCGTGGTCGATCGAGCAGATGGTGCTCGCGCTTATCGCCCGTAATCCAGGATTCGATAAATGGATAGAGCGCCATTCCAGTGAAGAGAATTCCAGGAATGATCAGACCCGGAATAAGAATGTTCCACGAGATCGTGTGACCAAATGCGTGAGTCTCGAGTGGTGGTGCTGCGCGGACTAGTCCGTCGAGCCAACCCATGTACCAGTCGGGTTGCGATCCTGCCGAAATCTGACCAGGTGTGTAAGGACCGTAGAGCCAGATTGGGTTGATCGAAGCAACAGCACCCAAGAATGCTGTAACGCCAAAGACTACGAAGAAGAATCCGCCGGCCTTGGCCATGTAAACAGGCATCAATGGATATCCAACAACGTTCTTTTCGGTGCGGCCAGGACCTGGATATTGGGTGTGCTTCTGGTACCAGACCAACATCAAGTGGATGGTGATAAGTGCCAAGAAGAGTCCAGGCAAGAGCAGGACGTGAACAATAAAGATACGTGGGATAAATGCAGTTCCGGGGAATGGTCCACCGAATGCAAAGAAGGCCAAGTATGAACCTACTACAGGAATAGCTTGCAGAATGGCTTCGGCGATGCGGATACCAGTTCCAGAGAGAAGATCATCAGGAAGTGAGTAACCCAAGAAGCCTTCGACGATTCCAAATGTCAAAAGTCCGACACCGATCAACCAGTTGAATTCACGTGGCTTGCGATAAGCACCGGTGAAGAAGACGCGGAAGAGGTGAGCGACGATCGCTGACATGAAGATAAGCGCAGCCCAGTGGTGGATCTGACGCATCAAGAGACCACCACGAACATCAAAGGAGAGATGCAGTGTTGAGTCATAAGCGGCCGACATATGAATTCCGGAAAGTGGCAGATACGAACCGTGATAGACGACTTCGCGCTGTGAAGGGTCAAACCAGAATGTCAAGAATGTTCCGGTCAGCAACAGAATGATGAATGAGTACAAGCAGATCTCACCGAGCATGAAGGACCAGTGATCAGGGAAGACCTTTGTGAGGTTCTTCTTCAACCACTTGGCTGCGCCGGTGCGCTCATCAACGTAGTTGGCGGTTGTGCCCGCAATCTTTTGACTCGTCTTCATTATTTATCACCCATGCTAGTTAGTAGTGAGTTATCCATTAGATGAGTTCCGCTCCCAGAAGCTTGGACCAACTGGAACAGTGAATGGTTGCTTTGCGATCAGGTGACCATCGGCATCAACTGTGATTGCAAGTTGTGGGAGTGGGCGAGCTGCTGGACCAAAGATAACTTTTGCAGCGCGTGTCACATCGAATGTCGATTGATGGCAAGGGCAGAGCAGGTGGTGGGTCTGTTGCTCGTAGAGCGCAACTGCGCAGCCCATGTGAGTACAGATCTTCGAGAAGGCGATGATGCCCTCATGTGTCCAGGAGAGACGCTCTGGATCCAGGTTGAAATCTTCAGGACGTAGGCGAAGCAGAAGCACAGCATCCTTGCCGGTGTTCTCAAGCGTGCGCTCAACCCCTGCTGGAAGTTCAGGAAGGACCTGGGTAACAGCGCCAACTTCGATATCCGAAGCGAGGATTGGCTGACCATCTGGATCGCGCAAGAGGCGAGTTCCAGTAGCCCAATCAGTCTTGTTGAGGTACTCCCCAGGCATAGGGCCGGTGTCGCGAAGGAGCACAAGCGGTGAAAGACCGACCAAACCAAGTGCTACACCTAAGGTGCGCTTGATCAGACTGCGGCGTCCAATTCCTGAAGCATCTGCGCGCTCTTTAAAAGTGGAAACAAGCTCTTCGCGATCAACTTCTTCAGAGCGAAATTCGTGACGCTCAGCAATAACTTCTTCGTCGGGCATCAGCTTCTTGGCCCATTGGATTGCTCCAAGACCAATAAAGAGCGTCGCAGCTGTTAAGCCAATTCCGAGGAGGAGTTGTTGCAAGTTGGTGCGACCCATAACTGGGAGATAAACGAATGTACTGCTCTTTACATAGATATATGAGGCGATAGTAAGAACAGTTCCGGCGGCAGAGAGTAGGAAGAGAATTGCGACCTGTTGCTCTGCGCGCTTAGCGGCGCGTGGATCGACATCGGCATTGCGATGCACATGCTCTGGAAGACCAGGATCTTGGAAACGCTCAATCTGGTTGCTCATATTATTTCGCCTTCATTGCGAGCCAAGCGGCTGCGCCGATTAGGAGACCAAGTCCAAGGACCCAACCAAGGAGACCTTCTGTAACTGGGCCTACGCGTCCGAGTGATGCACCACCAAGATTCTGCTCGTGATCTGCTGATTGAATCCACTTGATGATGTCGAGCTTCTCTTGCGGAGTGATGGTGGCGTTGGTGAATTTAGGCATGGATTGTGGGCCAGTAACCATCGCTTCGTAAATGTACTTTGGATCAACGCCCATCAGAGATGGTGCGTACTTTCCGTTAGTGAGCGCTCCACCTTGTCCCGCAAAGTTGTGACACATTGCGCAGTTTGTCCTGAACAAGGTACCGCCATTTGCTGCATTTCCATCACGCTCATAGTTGAGAGATTCGTTGGTGACTGCGGCAGGTCCAGGAGCGAGCGAGGCTACATAAGCAGCCAAAGCCGCTGTTTCTTGCGGGTTGTAGAGAGGCTTCTTCTGCATAGCCTGTTGACTCATATCGGCCATTGGCATGCGACCAGTACCCACTTGGAAGTCGACAGCTGCTGAACCGACGCCAATCAGAGAAGGCGCAATGCCTCCACCTTCTGCGTGTAGGCCATGGCAAGAGGAGCATCCACGGAGAAATAGTTCTTTACCTTGAGAGACCAGAGTTGATGTGCCAGAGGCGACCGTCATCTGCGCACTTGGAAGTGCTGATGCGACACCAAATGCTGTCGCAATGGTGAAGAGCGCTGCTACAACCAAGATTGGCCCTGCAATGCGGTGACGGCGGAAGCTAGAGATACGTTTCACTGATAGCTCCTATTTAATCAAGTAGATCGTCGAGAAGAGGGCAATCCAAACAATGTCCACAAAGTGCCAGTAGTACGAGACCACAATCGCAGTAGTTGCCTGCGAGTGACCGAACTTGCGAGCCTTTGAAACGCGGATCAACACGATCAAGAAGGCGATCAAGCCGCCGGTTACGTGTAGTCCGTGGAAACCAGTTGTGAGATAGAAGACCGAGCCGTAGGCGCGTGAAGAAAGAGAGAGACCATCGCGGACCAAGTTCGCATACTCATAAATCTGACCGCCTATGAAGAAGGCGCCCATCAAGAAGGTGACGGCGAACCACTCACGCATACCCCACTTAGAAAACTTGTAGAGCGGGCCGGTGCGCTTGTTCTGAAAACGCTCAGCCGCAAATACACCGAACTGGCAGGTTACTGACGAGAGCACGAGAACGGTGGTGTTGATCGCCGCAAACTTAACGTTGAGCATTCCTGTCGACTCGAGCCAGATCTTGGGTCCTTGTACGGCGCGCGTTGTGAAGTACATCGCAAAGAGCGCTGCGAAGAACATAAGTTCGGAGGAGAGCCAGACGATGGTGCCTACTGCCACCAAGTTTGGACGATTGTTCTTGGCCGGGGCTTCTAGTGTGGTCACGCGCGCATTATTCCTGATTTCTCCCACTTTTAAGTAATGAGCGAGTTAACGGGCGTCGGATTCATGGGTGAGTCTGATCACGCGAAAGATAGGATTTAGGGCATGGAACAGAGCGAGATTTCTTGGGATCAGATCGTCGCCCAATTGGCCGACCACGAAGATTTAGGGGCGGCGCAGGCTAAGTGGGCCATGGGCCAGATTCTGGGTGACTTGGCCGATAAGGAAACTATTAAGTCCTTCCTGCTGGGCATTCAAGCGAAGGGCGAGACCCCTCTCGAGGTCGAAGCCCTGGTCGAGGTCATGTTTGAGCATTGCGCCCCCATTTCCGTCCCAGGCAGGGCGGTCGACCCGGTCGGCACGGGTGGCGATGGGGCAAACACCATCAATATTTCGACGACCGCGGCGATCATCGCCAATGCGGCTGGGGCGCGCGTGGTTAAGCACGGTGCGCGTGCAGCTTCTTCAAAATCGGGCGCAGCCGACCTCCTAGAGGCCCTCGGGGTCAATATCGACCTCAACGGCGAACAAGTCGCTGCCTGCGTCGCCGAGTTGGGCATCGGCTTCTGTTTCGCCCCCAAATTCCATCCCGCGATGCGCTTTGCTGCTCCGGCCCGCAAAGAGCTGGGTCAGGCATCTGTCTTTAACATTTTGGGTCCCTTGGCCAACCCGGCTCGTCCCAAGGCGATCTCGCTCGGGGTTAGCAAGGCCAGAGTCATGCCGATCATGGCCGATGTGCTCTTGGATCGTGGCACCGAAGGGTTCTTATTCCGCGGCGATGACGGGATCGACGAGATAACGTTGAGTACGACGACTCAAATCATGCAGATCAGCGCTGCGGGCGTCCGGTCTGAGAGTTTTGACCCACGAGCTCTTGGAATCGCACACGCCCCGATCGAAACTCTGGCCGGTGGGGATTCGGAGTTCAACGCCGCTGTCACCCTACGTATCTTTGAGGGGGAAAAGAGTCCAGCGCGTGACGCCGTGCTCCTCAATGCAGCTGCCGCGCTCGCGGCTTACAAGGGAGATTTTGAGAAGTCAATCACTGAACAGTTGAGCGACGGATATGCGTTGGCGACTGCCGCTGTGGATTCCGGTGCGGCCAAGGAGTCGTTACGCCGCTGGGCAATCTTCACCCAAGGATTTAAATCAGCCTAGGTTCGCGCTTTATCCGCTTTCGGGAAAACTTCTCGAGCTCTCCAAATGTCTGAACTCCAAAACCAGTAAGTCTTTCGATGAGTCCATGCAGGACTTCGACGGTGGTTTGGGCGTCGTCTAGAGCCCTGTGCGTTGGAGTGACTTGAGTATTGAAGAAGACGGCCAAAGTTCCCAACTTGCAATCGGTGACCTCATCTCGGGTGAGGACAGAGCGCGCCAGGCGAACGGTATCTATGACGCGATACTTGGGCCAGGCATACTCAAGTTCACGGCTCGCGGCTTGCAAGAAGCCAATGTCGAAAGGCGCGTTGTGAGCTACCAAGACGCTCTCGGCGGGGGAGCCCACGAACTCGAGAAAAGTTGGAAAAACCTCGTCGATGATCGGCGCCAGGCGCACCATCTCATTATCAATGCCTGTTAGTTCAGTGATGAAGAGTGGAATTGGCGCAAGGGGATTCACAAAACTCTTGAATTCTCCAATGACGACGCCGCCGCGCACTTTAACCGCACCAATCTCGGTGATCACCGCGCCGGCATGGGGACTGCCACCAGTGGTCTCAAGATCGACGACCACAAAGGTGGTCTCGTGTAAGGGCTTAGTCTCCATAGGTCAGTAAGGCTACGCGCTTTGCCTGACATGCATCAGCGCAGCACCAGACCTAAGAAGAAAATGATCGCCATGGTGATTGGCAGTGTCTGCATCAGTCCGCGGAGCGTTGCGACCGTTGCACCAGGGCCGAAGCGGCGTTGATTAAATGCGCCGAGGACAGAGGCGATGACTGGATAGGTGGAGAGTGCGCCAGCTACCTTTGCGCCGACGTGTGGGGCGAGTGCGCTCAGTGAGATCAAAATAGTGAGAGTTACCAAGATGCGAACGGGTAGTTCCCATTTCGGAGTCGCGATCTTTTGGTTAGGCAGGTCGGTCTGCGGCCACCACTTCATGGCAACTAGCCAAATTCCAATCAGAAATAGATCGCTAAAAATCACGGGGACTTTGACACTTGTTACTACGTACCCGGTTGAAAGGCAGACAAGGGTTCCCACAAGAACGGCTGGGAACCACGAAGTACGAAGAGCCGCGAAAGAGTATGACCAGCAGAATGCAATGAGAGCTATCTGACCTAAGAGCACACCATGAGTCGTTCGGCCCGCGAAGGCCACGCCCTCTTGGATGCCGATAATAAGAATGAAGGGACCGGTAGTGATCGGCAGTCCTATTAACCAACCTCCGAAGCGATCTCCAAAGCGACGTTGCAGATAACTGACACTGAGGACAATTACTGGAGCGATTGCGACTTTTAGAAAGAAGAGTGAGGTAAACATCACGGTGGACGATACCCGAGTGCGCCAATAACATTGCCGCATGGCTACAGAGAACGCACCTGCGGGTTGGTTGGAAGATTATTTCGCAGTGGGCGGCGAGCACGCTGATATAGGAATCATCTTTGTGCACGGCTTTACAGGTTCACCAGCCTCCATGCGCCCTTGGGCTGCATTCTTCGAGGAGCGCGGCTACACCGTTTCAGTTCCTCGACTACCGGGTCATGCTACAAAGTGGCAGGATCTCAACAAGGTGAAGTGGCAAGAGTGGCCAGCGAGAGTTCAAGTTGAAGTAGATAAGTTGAAGAAGAGCTGTAAGAAGGTCTTTGTCTTCGGCCTTTCGATGGGTGGAGGCACAACTCTCAACGTCGCTGAAAATAATGATCTTGCGGGAATCTGTCTGGTTAATCCAATGATTCATATCCCGGGAAATCTCATCAAGATTGCGCCGCTACTCGCGATGCTACAACCGGGCCGCTCCTCCGTTGGGGATGACATTAAGAAGCCTGGAATCACCGAATGGGGTTATGACGTTCTCCCAACTAAAGGTGTTGTGCAATTGCACAAGATGCTGAAAGAGACGCGCGCGAATTTGGCGAAGGTAAAGTGCCCAACCCTGTTGTTCCATAGCGTGGATGATCACGTTCTGCCAATTTCAAACTCAAATATCATTATGTCTGAGATCGATAGCATCTCGGGACAGCGCATTGAGCTAACCAATAGTTATCACGTGGCAACTTTGGATTTTGATGCACCGATGATCTTTGCAAATTCTTTAGCTCATGTTCAGCAGTGGAGCTAGATCCGAATACTCTCTTTATAGTTTGTAATCGAATCCAAGAACTCTAGATCGGGTACGCGACCGATCCCGATCTCATTAGGCACCATAAGGTAACCGTCATCCATAACAAATGGTTCAGTAATGTCTCGATGGAAGAATCGACTGGATGCTGAAGTATCTCCTGGAAGAGTGAAGCCGGGCAGCGCAGCCAGTGCGATATTCGCCGCCCGACCAATTCCTGTTTCGACCATCCCGCCACACCAGACGGGGATACCTTCGTTGAGACAGAGGTCGTGAATCTTTACAGCTTCGATGTAACCGCCGACTCGACCGGGCTTGATGTTGATGACGGTAGTCGCTTTGAGCGCTAACGCATCCTCCGCTGAACGCAGAGATGTGATGGACTCGTCGAGACAGATGGGAGTTTCAACCTGGAGGGCGAGTTGGGCATGTCCCAAGATGTCGTGCTCATCGAGTGGCTGCTCAATGAGGAGAAGTTCAAATTGATCGAGTCGAGAGAGCAGCTCGCCATCACTCCGTGAGTACGCCTGATTGGCATCTACTTGTAAGGGAATCTCAGGCCAGGTGCGTCGCACTTCACCCACTGGATCGATATCCCATCCAGGTTCAATCTTTAGTTTGATCCTCTTGTAACCATCGGCAATGTAACCCGCTACCTCTTCGATCAACTGGGGGATAGAAGGTGCGATTCCAACAGAGACGCCGCAAGGGATTCGGGACTTATTTGCTCCCAAGTAGTCGGCGAGGCTGCGGCCCTCGCTTCGCAGTTGGGCATCAAGGAGTGCGGTCTCAAGAGTTGCCTTCGCCATCGGCGAACCCAGGAATGGCGCGAGCAACGGCGCAACATCTTCGGCAGATATATCTGGAGTATGGAGCAAAGTCGGAATAAGAAAGCGCTTCATGAGGTCGAGCGAGCCGGCGACATATTCAGGGGAGTACAGGGGTTCGGAGAGGGCCACGCACTCTGACCATCCGATAACGCCATCTGCGGTCGTTACCTTGAGCATCAAGACTTCGCGGCCGGTCTGCGTTCCAAAGGAGGTGCGAAAGGGGCGGACTAGTGGCAAGTTAATAGTTCGAAGCTCAAGCTCTGCGATCTTCATCTTTACTCCAATACATATTCGTTGTGGGCGGAAAAGCCGACGACTCGCTTCTTCGTTGCGAAGGCGGAGAGGAATGCTTCACGAACTTCCATGCGGTAGCGGTTGGCAAGTTCTGGATTAGTGCGACGCACCTCAATAATGTCGGTAGGAAGCGGAATTAACTCGGCGTCGTATGGGGGCTCTTCGATCTCAACTCGAGGCGCAGGTTTCTCACCGCTCGTATCCCACCGCACCATTATTCGATCGGATTCGTCTCCGTTATTTAACTCATCAGCCATGTTGCCGTAGAAGTTTGGGTTGTATTCGACGAGATCCGCTCCCAATTTCAAAATATTTAGGCGCGCGTTGCGCCGGACTAAAGGATCAAATGTCCAAGTAATGGATGCATAACCACGATCTTTGGCCCATTGCCACTGATGCATCTTGACCAAGGTGCCAAGACCTTGATCGCGATAGCGCTCGATGAAAGCGGTCATATGAGAGTGCAGATGTATCTCTGGTTCTATTGAAGGGAAGGCGAATGAGGCGCCAACGATCTTGGGGCCGTCAAAGATACCGACGAGGTAACTTCCGCTATGCACTAAGGCTTGTAATAAATTGGCAGTCACTTGAGTTTCATTCATTGCGGGCCAGACAGTGTCGAAGATCATCCGCGCATGAAATTGGTCTTGCAAGCTATGAAGTTCGCGGATCTCGATCATTGCGAAATATTAGTTGGCATTAACGAGAAACGGGTACCTTTACCATGTGAACGCTGGGATTCAACTTTTGCGGATAGTTCCTGCGTTTGCTCTTACGGCTCTCCTTCTTGCCATCGTGCCAGGGCAGGGAGTGGCGATGGTTTTGCGCCAGAGTTTGATCGGTGGCAGGCGCGCCGCCTTCTATTCGGTACTGGGTAACTCCACTGGCCTCGTGACGTGGGGAGCCGCATCCTCGATTGGACTGTCAGCGGTATTTGCGAAATCGCATACCGCCTTCAATATTCTTAAATACGCAGGCGTAATATTTCTTTTGGGGCTTGCCGTGCAAACGCTCTGGCAGTTGAAGAAGGAGTTTGGAAAATTTGATGTCGATAGTGGGGCCAAGACTGGAGCCGGCGCGGCGTATCGACTGGGACTTCTGACTAACCTAACAAATGTGAAGGCTGCGGTATTTGCTGTGGCATTCATTCCGCAATTTGTTCCGCGTCATTTCTCACTCGGGTGGGGAATCTTCTTGCTCGCTTGCGTGCAGGCCAGCGTTTCAACCTCTTGGTACACATTTCTAATTTTGGCGGTCGATAAATCTGCCGTCTTCTTGGCTCGTCCCAAAGTTCGAAGGACGCTCACCGGAATCTCAGCGGTAGGAATAATCCTCTTGGCTATTGGATTACTACTTTCGCATCCTCGCTGATCTAAAGCGCGGAGGTTAAGTACTCCACCACATTGGCCGAGGTCCAGCAACCACTGTGCATCGCGCTGAGCTCGGCTGCTCCAGAAAGATCAGAACCCAGAGTTAACAGCGCTGGCTCGTGATAAGTACCCCAACGCACCTGGCCTAGACCAATATTTGCCATCAGTGCATTACAGAGACATTTCACATCCTCTGCTTCTCCGACGCCCCCACCTTTGAATTCAAAGGTATTGATCGGCTCACCGCTACACCGATATCCAATCCCGCCATCTGGTCGGAGGAAGGGAGAGCGCAAGTACCCGAGATCGCACTTTCGAGTACGGGCTTCGTAGACATCAGGATCAGTCGCGGTGCCATTTATCTCGACGACTTTAAAAGGGAATCCTGTTGCGGATGTTTTAGGTTCAGTACGGATCTCGAGGGTTCCTGCGGTGAGCCCTTCAAGAACTTCTTCTCGATGTTCGTCGGTGATGCCCGATTCGCGAGAGAGCGCAAAGAGGGAACCTACCTGTACTCCAACGGCACCCATATCGATTGCTTCACGTACTTTTTCTGGGGTTCCATATCCACCGGCAAGCCAGAAGGGGAGGCCGACCGCCTTTACCTTTTCGATATCTGCTAGATCTTTCTCGGTGAAGGTCACCTGTCCATCAATATCGATATGTTCTTTGCTACGCGGAGGAGCGTTGTGACCTCCTGCGGTAGGTCCTTCAATCACAAATCCATCAGGCCGGGTTGCCTCGTCGCGTGCGAGATAGTTGGCCAAGATGTGTGATGAGACTATTGCTAAGAACTTAGGGCGGTTCAACGTCGCGTAATCGACGCCTTTGATGATGGCGGGGTCAAAGGTGAGAAGGTGAGCTTTATCAGATCCCTCGACCTTGATCTTAAATTGCACGACACTTCCCGCTATGAGGTCGCGAATGAGTTGCGGAACATCAGCAGGAATTCCAGCGCCCATCAATATGTAATCGACATCGGCGAGGATTGCACCGAAGACCGATG
>DAIMCZ010000025.1:0-2577 GCA_036726125.1 Candidatus Nanopelagicaceae bacterium | reverse complement strand
CCAGCGCCCATCAATATGTAATCGACATCGGCGAGGATTGCACCGAAGACCGATGCAGGGGTTGCGAGTTGAATCTTCTCAAGAAAATTGATTCCTACAGGACCTTCGGTGTCCCGCTTGGCAAGCGCGACTTCAACAAATGAGGCAACGACCAAGAGCTTTACAGCAAAGGGTGTGGGAGTCAGACTCAGTTTTGGAACATCGAGATAACTTGAATTGGGTTCACGTCCACCCTCAACGAAGTAACGTTGCAATATTTCTGTCACGCACTCTTGATCAGGGAACTTAGATAGCGCCCAACGGATATCTCCATCCACATCGCCGTCTTGCAGGCGACGCGCGAAAACAGAATCTATTGCGGTGCCAGATACGACTCCGAGCTGACCCATATTTGCGACGGCTCGCGCCATTTGAACTGATGAAACACCTATACCCATTCCCCCTTGGATGATGATGGGCAGGTCAAAACTATCGCGTCTATTCACGATTGAAATGTAAGACCGGTCGGAGGGTCTACTGATTAGTAGGGGTAGGGGTAACACTCAATCTGAATTTACGGTGGTGATTGCCCACAAGACGGAGAGAACGATGCCTAGTGCCGCGAGGACGGTCCCTAGTGTGATGCGCTCGTGGAGAAAGAGGGCGGACCAACCCAGAGTCATAATCGCTTGTAACTGTTGCACCTGAGAGCCGTGTGCAACCCCAAGATCCTTGAGGCCCCGGTACCAGGCGAAGAAGCCAAGGTACATAGAGGAGAAGCCGATTCCCAAGAGTCCTGCCAGGGCTTCGGCGTGGAAGGAGTAGTGGTGGTGGGTGTGAGCCCACACAGTTATTGCTCCAACCAGACTCACGGGCGATCCAACGATGACAACCCACGAGATCACCTGCCAGCCCGGCATATGTTGGGTGAGCCCTGCTCCTTCGACGTAACAGATTGCAGATGCGATCACAGCGAGTATCGTCAAAATATCTGCAATTCCATTCTCGCCCTTGGCCCCACCACGTGAGAGGGCAAAGAGGACGAGCAGAATCGTTCCAAGAGTTGAGGCAATCCAAAATGCTGGCCCAGGGTGACGTCGGTATTTGATGACGGCAATAAGCGCAGTAGCAAGTGGCATCACGGCGGCGATAACCGCAATATGCGCAGAGGTCGAACGTTGCAAGGCTAGGGCTATCAGGATTGGCCACCCAAAGACCGCGCCTAGCGTTGTAAAGAGAACCGGACGCCAGAGAGTGCGAGGCAGTGTTAGCGCTCCTGCTCGCGCCATCAGTGGGAGAGCCACCGTAAGCGCAATCAATGGTCTGGCAAAAGCAGTGAAGAGAGGGTCATACCCGCGAAGCGCTAACTTTGTCATCGGGAGAGAAGCAGAGAACAAGAAGACTCCGAGGAATGCGAAAGCTAATCCATTCTTCTGAACTCTTGAGAGCGACATTACTCGCTTCGATTCGCAGCGAGCTTTGAAAGTAGACCTTCTTTTACCTGCGGCCATTCGGATTTTAGAATGGAGAAGTACGCAGAGTCTCGCCAACTTCCATCTGCACGCTTCATGTGGTGCCGTAGCACTCCTTCAAATATAGCGCCGAGGCGGAGAATTGCAGTTCGCGATCGCTCATTCAGCGCATCCGTCTTGATTGTGACGCGCTCAACGCCACGATCTTCGAAGGCTTCAGTCAGCATCAGAATTTTGCATTCAGTGTTAACAAATGAGCGCCAATATTTCTTAGCGTAAAAAGTTGATCCAACTTCAAGCGAATTGTGTTGCGGATTCAAATCTATGAATGACGTGGTACCCACTGCAAGACCAGAGCTCTTCACAATGACTGCGTGAGCCACTCGATCGCCCTCTTTTGTCTCCGCTATGTAACCGCGGAGGACCTTCGCTAGATCTTCAAGGCTAGTCGGAGGTGCAAAGTTCAACCAACGAAAGACTTCTTGATCGAGACCAATCTCCGAACATATTTCGGATATATGCCTCTCTTCCAGGACCTCTAAACGTAGGTGAGCGGATTCCATGGATGGAGGGTAGTAGCGTTATTAGGCAATTCGAAGATAATTGGTGCATGACGCAACCTACGAAGTTAAGAACCTTTCTCTGGTACAACAATGGAATGCAAGAAGCTCTTAACTTCTACAAGCAGACCTTCGGCGAGCAGATGGAGGTTGCTGAAGAGATCTTGACCGCTGAGCATCTCTTCACCGCTGAATTTTCAATATTCGGCCATGAATTCATTGGAATGAATACTCCCGGGGGAGAAACCTTCAACAGTTCAATATCTCTCGCGTTAGGAGTCGATGGCCAAGAGGAGGTCGACCGCATTTGGGAGGCTATAACTCGCGAGGGCGCCCCTGGACGTTGTGGTTGGTGCACCGATAAGTGGGGAGTTAGTTGGCAGGTTATTCCCTTTCAGATGCGGGGATTCCTGGGCCACCTTGATCGCTCGAAGGCGGAGCAAAATTTGGGCGCGATGATGCAGATGTCGAAGATTCAGCTATCTGAGTTTGTCGAGTAGGCCTGCAACAGCCCGTTCAATCATTCCAAGTACCTCTTGGAAAGAGTCAATCTCTTCACCCCAAGG
>DAIMCZ010000024.1:0-14166 GCA_036726125.1 Candidatus Nanopelagicaceae bacterium | reverse complement strand
AGGAGACGAGGTCGCTTAGGTAATTTCAGGCGAGGCAAGAGAAGAGTTAAGAGAGCGATCATGATCGCCCCACCGATAAATTCGGCTGCGGCAAACTGCCATCCCAATAAGGTCCACATCACCAGTCCAAGTTCAAAGACCAAGTTTGTACTTGCAAACATGAAGACGATCGCTGTTGTGAAATCTGCACCCTTATCTATCAGACTCTTCGCGATAGCACTGGCCGCGTAAGAACAGCTTGAACTGATAGCTCCAAGAAAAGAAGCCTTAGCAATTGTGGTTGGCCTGTGATTGCCAAGTGTTGCAAGGGCCTTCTCGCGGGAGGTAAAGGCTTGGATCGCGCCCGATATTGCAAAGCCCAAGACTAGAGCCCAGAAAGTGTCGAAGAACATCCACCAACTATCTTGCAGCCCCGCGCTTAACTTTGACACGTTATAAGTATTCCACCAATCTTGATGAGTGCTAGCCTCGTAAAACTCTTCCGTCTACATACCCAACGGTCGTAAGATCTGAAGGGTGTCCGCTGCTATCGAATGTTCGCAACTTAACATTCGGCGGGGTAAGAACCAGATCCTCCACGAACTTTCTTTACAAGTCCCTCGTGGAGTAATCATGGGCCTCTTGGGACCGAGTGGGAGTGGTAAGACAACCCTGATGCGCGCTATCGCGGGTCTGCAGAAGATTGATGGAGGCGAGATCCGTGTCTTAGATCTTCCCGCCGCTTCGCAACCCCTGCGCCAGATGATCGGTTATTCAACACAGAGTGCGAGCGTTTATTCCGACCTCACCTGTCTCCAGAACATTGAATACTTTGCTTCGCTCTACCCGATAAATGAGAAGACACCCGTGGAGATCTTGGCCGATGTAGATCTCATAAAGAATCAGCATCAGATGGCTGGTTCCCTTTCGGGTGGAGAGAAGGCGCGCTTGGCGCTGGCGACAACGCTCGTTGGAAGTCCTCAGCTATTAATCCTTGATGAGCCGACAGTTGGTTTAGATCCCGTGCTCCGAGTTCAACTATGGGAACTCTTTAATAAGTTGGCGGCTCAAGGTAAGACGCTGCTGGTGAGTAGCCACGTGATGGATGAAGCAGATAGTTGTCAGCACC
Source organism: Candidatus Nanopelagicaceae bacterium (assembly GCA_036726125.1). Taxonomy (GTDB): domain Bacteria; phylum Actinomycetota; class Actinomycetes; order Nanopelagicales; family Nanopelagicaceae; genus PALSA-747. The sequence continues at coordinate 13,058 of DAIMCZ010000024.1, read as the reverse complement.
TGATTCTGCTCCGCGATGGACGAGTTCTAGCGCAAGGTACGCCAGCACAACTTCGGGAGAAGACAGGCAAAAGTCGTATGGATGAGGTATTTATCTCGTTGATAGGTGCCGCATGAACATGAAGCGACTTATTGCAATGACGAAGAGAGTCTTGTTGCAACTTGGTCACGATCCACGGACAGTGGCTCTGATGTTCTTGTCGCCTCCCTTTCTGCTCACTATTTTGAAGTATGTGTACTGGTCCAACCCCGCACTATTTCAGCAAGTTGCAGGTTCGATGCTTGGGGTCTTCCCAATGCTTGTGATGTTCCTGATTACTTCGGTGGCCACCTTGCGCGAACGCACAAGTGGAACTTTGGAACGCTTGATGATCTCGCCCCTTGCAAAGGTCGAGTTTATCGGCGGTTATGCGATTGCTTTTGGTTTAGCGAGCCTGGTGCAGGCCGGAGTCGTTTCGTCCTATGCCATCTGGGTTCTTGGTGTGAAGATTGCTGGTTCTCAAATTGCTCTGATTTACGCAGCACTTTTGGATGCCCTGATTGGGCTTGCGATCGGTTTAGCTGTGAGCACCTTTGCGAACACGGAATTTCAGGCTATCCAATTTATGCCGGCGATACTTCTTCCGCAGATATTGTTGAGCGGATTGCTTGTGCCTCGAGCCGTCATGCCACGCCTTCTCAACGATCTATCGAATTTTCTGCCGCTTTCATATGGAGTGGATGCGACTAAGAAGGTAATCGCAAATCAAGGCTCGTTACTCCACGATTCGTTAGTAATCGGGATCTTCCTCGCCATAATTCTCGGGGCTGGATCTTTGACTCTCAAGCGGCAGAGCAAGTAGCGCCATGAGTTATTTAAGCGAACTACTTCCAAGCCGTGGCGACTATCTCGACATCAAGCGAGTTTGGCGACACGACGTCATTGCGGGGATCACGGTAGGAATCGTGGCACTACCACTGGCTCTGGCATTTGGAATCACGACCGGCGCCGGTGCACGCGCTGGCCTCATCACGGCAATCTATGCAGGTTTAATCGCAGCGATATTTGGTGGCTCTAATTATCAGGTGAGTGGGCCAACGGGGGCGATGACAGTGATCTTGGTTCCGATCGTCATGAAGTACGGGGTCTCTTCGCTGGCGCCACTGGGGTTGGTCGCGGGAATCTTGGTGATCGCCATGGGAGTGACTCACTGCGGTGGTTTGATCAAGCGAGTCCCTTGGCCGGTGATGGAGGGATTCACATTAGGAATTGCAATAGTCATCGCCCTCCAGCAACTCCCGTCAGTCCTCGCTTCTCACTCGGTGGCTGGATCCAACACAGTCATGACCGCTTGGCGCACGACCCGATCAGCAATTTCTGCAGGCTTGCATTGGAGCTCTCTCGGCATCGTTGTGCTCACCCTCGTCGTTAAATTTACTTATCCCAAACTGGCGCACCGCTTTCATATCAAGGTACATATTCCTGCCAGTTTCGTCGCGATCATTGTCGCCAGTGCTGTCGTTGCGATCTTCCCGATTCACACCCCTCTTATCGGCTCGCTACCACGCTCCCTCTTCGCGCATATTTCGCTCAGCGGTAGCAAGATCGGTGCCTCTGCGCTCATAGTTGGAGCTATCCAAATTGCGCTGCTGGCGGCGATCGAATCTCTCCTCTCTGCACGTGTGGCAGACCAGATGGTGCACATCCATGAGGGCGCGAAGAGCTATAAACCCAATCGTGAATTAGTAGGTCAAGGCTTGGCAACGGTGGTCTCGTCCTTGGTCGGGGGTATGCCAGCTACTGGTGCGATCGCACGGACGAGCGTCAACATCCGCTCGCACGCCCACAGTCGAATTTCGGCGATCACGCATGCTGGATTTTTGATCTTGGTGGTTCTCGTGCTCAATCCAGTGATCGGACATATTCCAACCGCGGCCTTGGGTGCGGTGCTGCTTGGAACGTCTTATCGCATCGCCAGTCCCGCCAACCTTAGAGAATTGTTAAAGACCACCCGACTCGATGCCGCGACGCTCCTGATTACCGCCCTACTCGTTGTTTTAATTGGATTAATATGGGCGATAGCACTCAGCACGGCGGGCTATTTCTTTGCAACGATTGCCCTCAAGAGAGTGCACGAGAAAGGCTAGAAGAAGATGGCACGGCTAAAGATTGTTGGTAGTGAGGTAGTCCTCCAACTTTCAACTGGAGAAAAGTTCTGGGGATTTCACTCCTCACCACGCGCAAACCTCGCGGATATCGTGAAAGTGGAAGCAGTAAATAACATCTGGAAGTACTCCGGTTGGCGCGGTATCCGCGCACCAGGCACCGGAATCCCAGGAGTGGTTGGACTAGGGACCTGGCGCAAGTTGGGAATGAAGACTTTCTGCGCCGTTTATAAGAAGGAACCTGGATTTAAGGTGACCCTTAAGAACAACGAGTTTGAGTCATGGCTCTTCAGCTCACCTGAATTACCTGCCGAGCTCGAGAGTTTCTTGAAGAAGTAGGACTACCGCGGGTTCTGCACGTAGTCCACAAGGGCCAAGCGTTCGGAATCTAGCTCGCTCACATGTGACTTCACGATATCTCCGATAGAGATGATCGATACCAGATCACCTGCGTCGTTGACAACGGGAACGTGGCGGATGCGGCGCTCGGTCATAATCATCATGAGATCGGCCACCGTGGAGTTGGGTGTGCATGTTGTGACATTCACAGTCATGATGTCGCGCACATGGAGTTTTCCGAGTTCATGCAAATGCATAGGCAGAGCCGCGACGATGTCGCGTTCAGAGACAATTCCCGTGATTCGAATGCCATCAGGAGATACGACTAGCGCTCCAACTTTGAGTGACGCTAATTTTTCAACGAGAGTTGCGACAGATGTTTCAGCGGGGATTGTGTAAACCGCTTTACCGGTGATCAGGGCAGAAATTTTCATAAGAACTCCTTTGTTCCAGTGGGCTACATGATTCTCTTTACCCAGGACAAAGGCAATAGCGCTCAGATTAACAAAGGTCAATGCCGCTACCGCGGCGCCCACGAGGGTCGACTAGAGGTTGAACGCTGGATACTCGTCGGTGACGAGCAAGATTGCGTAGCCTGAGACGCGATTCCAGAAATCAATTGTTCCTAGAACTATCTTTGCCGCCCACTCCGGATAGCTACCCGTTGCTGAAGTAATAATCCATGCCAAGAAGGTCACGAGAATCGAGAGAAAGATGTAAATGATTCCAACGATGTAGAGCGGGATTGCTAATAGCCACTTCACAAGCGGGAGGTAGCGATTGAGCTTCTTTCCACCTTCGATGTCGGGGAAGATCACGGCGATATTAGGGTTGCGTTCGATGGATGGGTAATCATCCGTTAGCAGGAAGAAATAAGCCGATCCGCGGGTGCCTAACTCGGTTACGGCGTGATTAAATGTCAGAAGGTAACTTGGGTAAACCTCGCGAAAGATCAGAGTCAAGAAGGCAGGGGCAACTACAGCCGCACTGCTCCATCCAGCGTGAAACCATCCTGATTCGAAGGAGCCAATAAAGACGAGGAAGGGAACTACTAATACACCGCGCCAGAAGACTGTTGTGCGGTTGCGATTGGTGAGTTGAACATCGATGTGGGTCTCTACCTGGTTGGTCATAGGTTGAGGTTAGCCTTGGGGTTGGCTGAGTTCAAGGATAAAATGCTTACATCTACGTGAAGGGATTGCGGTGGCCGTTGAACTAGAAACCCCTCGCGTTCTACTTCGCTCGTGGCTCGACAGTGACCTTGAGCCTTGGATCGCGCTCAATGCGGATGCTGAAAACCTCCGCTATTTTCCCCGCCTTTACTCCGCCGAAGAGTCGCGCGCCAGCCATGCTCGTATTCGCGACCTGCTTGCTGACAATCCATTTGGACTCTGGGCTGCCGAAGAAAAGTCGAGCGGAGAGTTCATGGGCTTCGTGGGCTTGGCTAGGCAAGAAATACCTGGCGTCTCCTTCATGCCCTGCCACGAAATCGGATGGCGTTTGGACAAGAAATACTGGGGAAAGGGCTATGCCACCGAGGCCGCAAAGGTGGTCCTTGATTTTGGGCTACGAGATATTGGATTGAATGAGATCTTCTCCTTTACGGCGGAGCAGAACCAACCGTCGAGAAATGTGATGGAGAAGATTGGCTTACGTCGGCGAGCGGAGTTGGATTTTGATCACCCGCGGATCGAAGTAGGCAACCCTGTTAGATTTCATGTGGTGTATTCCACGTGAAGACCCGCTTACTTCTAGCTCTCTCTTTGGTTTTCATTATCAGCGGCGTGAACGTTAGCTCCGCAGCAACGGTTCCTTTTCCAGGCAGCCGACCTTTTACTCTTTCTGTTCCGCCTCATTACAACAAAGTTCTACCAGAACCATTGATTATTGCGTTGACCGGGTACAACCAAACTGGTCAAGATTTTGAGAACTACTTACAGTTAGAGCCACTTACTCAATCAATTGGCATTCTCTATGTCCACCCCGATGGCACTAAGAACTCTCGTGGCGTTAGATTTTGGAACGGGACTCCCGAATGCTGCAATTATGGACTTCCCAAAGTAAATGATGATGCATACATCATGAGCATTATCGATCAAGTCTCAGCGAAATATGCAGTTGATCCGAAGAGGATTTACGTGATCGGTCATTCCAACGGAGGATTCTTAGCGAGTGCGCTGGCCTGCAATCACGCAGACCGTATCGCAGCCATAGTAAGCATGGCTGGTGCAAGCTACATAACTCAATCGGCCTGCAAAGCCCGAGCACCCGTAAGCGTCCTTGAAGTATGGGGGTCGAGAGATGTGACCTTCAATGGGAATCATGGGGCGGGAAGGGCCATTCCTGGAGCGCCGCAGATCTTCAAAACGTGGGGCGCCATCAATCGCTGTTCAGCGAATACCGTAAAGACTCCAAATGCACTTGATCTTGATTCGCAGGTGCCTGGATTAGAAACGGATGTTACGGAGTTTCAGCAGTGTCCCGCGGGAACCGCTATTGACATGTGGCAAATTAACGGGGCAGGGCACACCCCTAATCTCTCATTGGACTTTAGTGCTCTCATTATTAACTTCTTTTTAGACCACCCAAAGCAGTAATCCAATTAAGATTTTCTTATGGAACTTTTAACTGACCGCCTCTTCCGCCATATGGCATGGGCCAATAATTATGTCTTTGATCGCCTGGCAACCTTGAGCGAAGAGGAGCTGCAACTAACAGCCCCACATGATGATTGGACTGCGGCCGCGATACTCGAGCACCTAACTGCGGCCTGGTACGCCCACCTTCTTGATGGTTTGGAACTACCGGAGACTAAGGTCCCAACCAACTCGACCGAGGTTCTCCAGCTTAAAGAGTTGTCGGCAACCTTCGATGCACGGTTGCGACTGTCAGCGCACACCCCTGCGGGATTTGTGGAGTACACCAGAGAAGGAAGACCGATTCGTCGCGCACGTGCGACGATCCTCGCGCAATCTATTCATCACGCCACAGAGCATCGCGCGCAGATTGCCGGAATCTTTTCTTCACACGGAATGAAAATTATCGACCTCGACGCAATCGATCTCTGGGAATTTGCCGATTATGAAGGCGCGGGAGACTAGTTCACCCTTCGGCGATTGTTAATAGCAGAGCAGAGTTTGATGTGAATCATGTGTGACGTGCGAAAATCTAAACATTCCGTCCTACTCTTTAGCCCCGGGAAGATGGAGTAGAGCGCCGAAATGAAGTTAAAGAAGATTGTTGGAGCTTCTGCTCTTAGCGCCATTTCCATCGTTGAATTGCTGCACTTGCAGAGCGCGAGTGCCACACCGGTAGTTTTCACAGGCTCCACCTTCTCAAATCCGCGCGGTGGAAGCGTGCAAGTCGCCATCACAGTAGATGGGTCGTCTGGCACATACAGAATCACTTCGATAGCAACTCCTTTGCAGCCGGGCGGGAGAAACTCCTCGTACTCGTCATATGCGATTCCAACCTTGACTAGTGAAGCCTTGACTGCGCAGAGCGCCGCGATCAATGGCATATCTGGAGCATCGCAAATATCAGCAGCGTGGCAAGCATCACTGGCCTCCGCAATTTCTGCGGCTGCCGCAGCAGGCGAAACTATAGGAGGTAAAACAGAGACAGTTCCCTCGACCCCAACTCCAACCGCGACAGTTCTTCCGACGCCCTCACCAACTGCCAAAGCAATCGCACCGGGCGGCGTTCCAAACTTCAAGAGTTATCTCGCGCAACTAAATTTACTTCTGGCTCAACTTACGCAAGGTGGAGATGATGACCACCTATCAACTGCGGTGCTCAGAAATGAATTGAGCGCTCTCGAGGAGCAGATAGCTGCAGAGGAAATTCAGTATCAGGCTGCTCAATCGAAAACCTCAAACCCCACTCCCGTTCCGACTGTCACCGTCACGGTTACAGCGCAGCCCTTGCCAAGTGCTCCACCGGCCGTGCCAAGTGCTCCACCGGTTGTACTGAAAATCGGGGGATCGATCCGCAAGACGCTTACCTGCGTGAAGACCGTTGCCGGCAAGACCACCACCAAAGTGGTGACAGGTTTTATCGTGCAGTGTCCTGCAGGCTACAAACCTTTAAAGAAGTAGAGGTCTACTTTCCTTCTGCTTTAGCTTTGAGCAATCCCAAGCGGACCATCGCATCTTTCTTTCCAACGATAGGAAGCAGGAGCGGCAACAAGATGCGTCCCATGCCGACCATCTTGGGGAAGTCATGTTGGAAGGTGACTTTCGTTCCAGAGCCAACTGCTTCAAGGGTGAAAGTGTTGATGAAGTAACCGTTCTCGTCGTGAGCGCGAAAGACAAGCTTTGAGTTCGGTACAACTTGAGTGATCTCGACATCATTCTTATGGTTCTTATCGGCAGGTGGCACGTGACCAACGGTCGCGTATTTGCTCCCAACGGCGCCATTCTCACCAGAGACGAGGTGAGCTACGTGTGGCTTAGGGGACCATTGTGCGTGCTTGGTGATATCGGCGATCCAGGGCCAAACGGCATCTACTGGTGCATCGATCATTTGCGAAACGAGTAATTGGGCCATTTCAAATCCTTTGCTGGTCGGAGGGTTTGAAAAATACACTTAACTTATTAGTTAAGTAAAGGGTTTTTACGTTAAAAGAAAGGGTTCCGGCCCTGCCTCTGCCTTTACCATTCATTCACATGCCTAGCGGTCTTCGAATGGGAGTTGTGGATGTTTGGTCTAAGTAAAGAGATCCGGGGAAAGAACATCACCTACCGCCCAGAACTCGATGGAGTTAGAGCCCTGGCGATCGTCGTAGTTCTCCTGCACCACCTCGGATACCTAGGCGGACGGGGCTTTCTGGGCGTTGACATCTTCTTTACCCTCTCCGGCTACCTGATTACACAGGTCTTGCTGGCGACCGTAGCCCGCGGCAAACCGCTGCCTACTTTTTATCGCCGTCGGGTAGCACGGCTCTATCCGATCATGGCGCTGAGCGTCCTGATTGCGACGCTAGTTATCGGATACGACTCGGCGAGAGATACCAAGCCAATACTTGCCTCGCTCTTCTATTACAAGAATTTTCTGCACTGGGGCGACCTCTTCGGCCCGTTTTGGAGTCTGAGCGCAGAAGAGCAGTTCTACCTTCTCTTTCCGATCACGCTCCTTCTCTTCCTAAAGTTTCTGAACAAGAAGGCTCTCACTGCATTTCTGATCCTGGTTACTGCAGCGGTATGGAGCTACGTTCTCTGGTCTAACTATCCGAATTACTCTTGGAACAAAGATGGAGTATTTAACTTAGTTGTCTTCCGTCCCACGATGATCTTGGTCGGTTGCATAATCTCTTTGAACTATCAATTGTGCGTCAACTTCGTAAGACGTTTCAAAGAGGTTTTCACTGCGCTCTTCGTCGTTCTCTTTGCGCTATGCATCCGCGCTCAATTCCCAGGGCTGGCGGCGCTAGCAACTGCAATTCTTGTTCTCCTTCTTGATACGGAAGTATCAAGAAACTTCTCGCCATTTGGTGGAATCCGCATCTTCTTATCGCTCTGGCCTATTCGCACCTTAGGGATACTTTCTTACTCCATTTATATCTGGCACATGCCAATCATCTTCTTGTACTTCAAGCACAATCTCAATCCCCACGATTACACCGGGCAGATATTTGCAATCGTCTTACCTATCGCGATTGTTAGCTTCTACCTTGTAGAGGTACCCCTCCAGCGCTTGTTGAGCGGTGCTCGTAAAAGTGCTTCACTAAGCGAGCGTTAAAAAGCCCTAGTTAGGCACTACCCAGGAGGCTGCTCGTGCAGGAATTCGTAGATTTCTTAGCCAAGCAATCACCTTTTAGCGCGCTATCTACCCTCGATTTAGAGCGAATCTCCGCCCAAATTGATGTGGAGTATTTCGCGAACGGTTCAGTGATTGTGGCAGCAGGATCAGATCCCCTCGATCACCTCTTCATTGTGCGCACGGGAAGTGTCGAGGTGCTAGATAAGGGAAACGTTGTCGATGAACTGCACTCAGGTGATGCCTTTGGACATATCTCGGTTCTCACGGGGTTGTCTCCCGAATATTCGGTGCGGGCCGCCGAAGATACTCTCTGCTACCGGATGCCTGATCCTCGGCAATTCATAGAAGATCCAACAGCCTTGAAGTTTGGTCACTTTGGAACTCTGATAACGCGCCATCGACTAACTGCTAGTTCTCTACTCTCGGATGCACAGTCCAACGTGACTCGATACATGCGACCCATCGTTTGGGTTGATGGGGCTGACAGTATCCGTAACGTTGCAGAGGCCATGACAAGTGCAGATCAATCCTTTGCACTTGTGAAGACTCGGGAAAGTTTGGGACTCGTTACCGATCGCGATTTTAGAAGCAAAGTTGGACGAGGACTCTTCGACCTAAGTACTCCCGTTGCTGAGATCATGAGCGCTCCTCTGATTACAGTTGCCGACAACGTCACCCTGGCTTCCGCATTCCTGCAGATGGTCGAACGCGGCGTGCATCACCTAGTGGTCGTAGATGAGTACGAACAGCCACTGGGAGTTGTGAGAGCTATGGATCTCTCTTCGGTTCAGCTCCGCAATCCATTGCTGATCCGGGGCGCCATCGAATCGGCTACGAGTATCGACGAACTTTCGGCGGCCGCGCTTCTGCTCAAGCCTTCGCTCGTAGAGTTACATGACAACGGCATCCCCTCGCTACACGTAGCTGGATTGATGTCTGCAATCGTGAGTGCGATCTTGACTCGCTTGTTGACACTATCGAGTTCAGTCAATCAACCTGTAGACCACTCTTGGTTGATCCTTGGATCTGTGGCGCGTGGCGAGCCCTTGCCCGCCTCCGATGTTGACACGGCAATTATCTGGGCCGATCAGGTGGGGGATGCAGATGTAAGTGAAGAGATTGTCGCCAATGCCAAGCGCATCCTTGAACTGATGGAACTCTGCGGCCTAGAGCGTTGCCCGAATGGCGCAAACGCCGATAACACATTATTTACAAGATCTCGCTCTGCCTGGATTGAGGTTTCCAGTGCGTGGCTCACCGACCCCACTCGGGCTGGCGCGCTTCTTCTTTCATCTATCGCGGCAGATAACCAACCTGTCACGGAAGTAATTCTGGGTCGTACGATCATGCAGAATATTCGCGAGACCACGCGCACTCGAGAGTACTTGTCTGATGCGCTGCGCTTTGCTCTGGCTAAGAGGCCGCCCCTCGGATTTGTTAAAGAGTTCATTGTGGATCATCAGGGCGAGAATCGCGGGGGATTAAACCTAAAAGATGGAGGACTTACACCAATCTCGTCACTAGCCCGTTGGATGTCCATTGCGCTTGGAGATGTACGCGGAGGCACGATTGAGCGCTTGCATCGTGCCCATGAGGCGGGGTTATTGCGGGGCGAAGAGGCAGAGATTCTCTCTTCGGCATTCACGAATATTCATCAACTTGTCTTTGACGAAGAGATAGCTGCGATTCGCGCTGGTTTAAGACCAACTACCTGGGTTTCGCCAGACTCCTTAGATACCTTGACCCGCCGTCACCTGCGTGAAACATTCCGGGCGATATCCGGCATCCAATCCAAGATCGAGGGCGAGTGGATTAAACGTTTGCCATGAGCACTTTTCTCGCTCGCAACGCAAAGCCCTGGCGCGGCTACACATATTTATCAGTGGATGTCGAAACTACGGGGCTAGATCTGACCAATGATGAGGTGATCTCGATTGGGGCGGTGGAGATTCGGGATGGAAGATTCAAGGGCGCAGGAAATTTCTACGCAGAGATCACTCCCGAGCGATCGCCCTCTGCCGCATCGATCGCAGTCCATGGGTTACGTAGTGGAGATCTCGACAGCGCTGCCTCCGCCGATTCGGTTTTGCCGCGACTCACTATTGAGATGAAGGAGAAGATCATCATTGCCCACGCAGCGTGGGTCGAAAGAGCGTTCCTCTCTGAAAGATTAAAGAGGTACGGATTCAGATACCCGAGAGAGGTAATCGATACAGCAGCGCTAGCTCGGCACTTGGGTTATGCCTCGAGCGAAGGTGGTCGGGAGCCCTCCCTCGAACTACTCGCCCGACAGTTGAATCTTCCGGTGTACTCACCGCACCACGCACTCGGTGATGCGATGACCACCGCCGCTGTGTTTTTGGCACTTGCTTCAAAGATTGAGGGGCAGTCGCGGAGGGGACGGTACTCACAGTTGACTCTTCGCGAACTTCTGCAGATATCAAAAGAGCGCTAACGCTCCTTGCCTACTTGAACCAGTAAACCCTCCGTTAACTTAAAGATGGCATTATCAGCCCCCTATGAGCCATCAAGAGAGAACTCTGATCGTGGGCGGCGGTGCTTCCGGTGTCATCACTGCGATCGCATTGGAACGAGCAGGTTTAAATTCCACAACGATTGATATTGCCGAACCTCGTGAACTGCTCGGTGAAGGTCTGGCATATCAAACTCGCGATCCGTTGCATCGACTGAACGTTCCCACGGGCCGAATGAGCGCGATCGAGGAACTTCCCAACGATTTCGCAGAGTGGTCGGCCGCTCCTTCGTACTCATTTATGGAGCGACGTACCTACAGCACTTACCTGCGTGATCGAAACGGTAAAGGCATCACGCACATCAGAGAATCCGTGATCAATCTTGCACCCACTGTTGATGAAGCAATTCAAGCAACTTTCTCCTCGGGGACCCAGAAGATTTACACCAACGTTGTACTCGCGATGGGACACGGAGCAGCTCGACTGCCCGACTTCTTGGAGGGCGTGCCCGATACACCAAGAATCATCAAGGATGTTTGGGATGGTCGTGACCTGCCAAATTCTCACGCACTACTCTGTTTTGGTACCGGCTTAACCTTCATTGATATTGCGATGACCCACCTATCTCGCGACCCGCATAATCGGGTCATCGCGATTTCAGGTTCGGGAAATCTTCCGGAGCGGCATGTGCAATCTCCGATCACTCCACTAACTCCAACTGTTGAGGATGTAAGCACCCTCGCCAAACTCCGCGAATATCTTTCAAAGTCGGGGGAGAATTGGCGTGAGGCTGTTGACGGATTACGACCGATTACCGAAGCAATGTGGCGAGGATTTTCTATAGAGGAACGCGAAGAGTTCCTCCGCACCGAAGGTTCCACTTGGTCGCGCAGGCGCCACCGCATCGCTCCAGATATTGCAGAACATGTGGATGCCGAAATCGCTTCTGGCCGCATAACAATCGTTAAAGGTCGAGTTGCAAAGATCGATTTCACCGAGACCGAAGTTATGGTGGACCTCGAAGATGGCAGTTCCTATACGGGGGATGATTTAGCTATCTGCATCGGACGCGATTACCAGCTATCCGATCCCTTAAGCACATCCTTGATGCAAGAAGGAATGACCTCCGCAGGACCGCTCAAAATGGGTCTTTCCGTGGATGTAACCACGGGGCGGTTACATAAAGTAGATGGATCTTCTTACCCACAAATTTATGCCATTGGTCCGCTGCGATCAGGTGAAGCATTTGAAAGTACTGCGATTCCCGAAATTAGGAAGCAGTCGTCGGTAATAGCACGCCAAATCGCAGAGAACTCAGCGGCTCTTTAAAAATTTAGAAAGTTATCTATGATTTCCGAATGGAAATAATCTCTACAGACAATGCCCCGAAGTCCCCTCTATATAGCCAAGCTGTAAAGGCTGGAGGGTTGATCTTTGTTTCGGGCCAAGCTCACTTTGATCCCACGACAGGAAAGCTCGTAGGTGAAACCATCCAAGAACAGACCGATCAGTGCTTTAAGAACATCGCGGCGATATTAGAGGCAGCTGGTTCGTCGCTCTCCAAAGTAGTGAGTACGACCTTCATCTTGGTTAATGAATCAGATTTTCCTGGGATGAGCGAGGTCTGGGCCAAGTGGTTCCCTACAAATCCCCCAGCACGCCAAGGCGCAAAACACCCGATAAGCGAAGCGACGATACCTGGTTATAAGGTCTCAATATCTGCGATTGCAGAGGCGTAATCAGCTTCCCCAAATTACCCTTAACCCATGAATCTCAACACCGTGGGTCGCTCGATGGGGATACTTCTGGTGGCTACGGGTATTTCACATTTTTTCTTTGCAAAGTCCTTTGATTCGATTGTTCCGACCGTTCTCCCCGGAAGCGCGCGTACGTGGACTTATCTCAGTGGGGTTGCCGAACTCTCAGTTGCTCTAGGCCTTTTGACGCCACTTTCCGTGAAGATCGGAAACACTTCCGTTCGCCTGATCGCTGCCTACGCCGCGCTTCTACTCTTCATCGCGGTCTATCCTGCCAACATCAAGATGGCGATTGATTGGCGTGATCGGCCAGCGCTGAACCAAGCAATCGCGTATGGACGTTTGCCGCTTCAGTTCGGTTTGTTCTATTGGGCTTGGTCAATCATCAAAGCCCTGAAGAGATAGCAACAGATCCAAGATGCTCCTCATTTACGACGGCCAATGTGATTTCTGCGTTGCGTGGCTGCGCTGGCTCCAGATCAAACTCCCGATTACCGCGCTTTCTTTTCACGATGCGCCACTTTTTCAATATGGTTTAACCATCGAGGAATGCTCGAAATCGGTGATTCTCCTGACCCCCGAAA
>DAIMCZ010000023.1:0-14951 GCA_036726125.1 Candidatus Nanopelagicaceae bacterium | reverse complement strand
ATGAGAAGAAATCTGAATAGTCAGCAAGCTTCGCTGCGGTTATCGCGGCCCGCGGAGTTTCCAGCATAGAGCCAATCGGGATTTGCAAACTACTATCCAGATCCTGCAGCAGAGAGCTGATCTCCTCTTCCAATACTCCTCGGAAATAAAGCAACTCTCGTTGACTTGCTACAAGAGGGATCATGATCTCCGGCTTTACCTTTACGCCCGACCTACGTAAATCGGCGGCAGCACGTGTAATCGCCCGGACCTGCATGATGAAGAGTTCAGGGATCAGTACACCTAGTCGAACGCCTCGTAGCCCCATCATTGGATTTGCCTCATGCAATCTAAGGACGGCCGCCAACAAGGCCTTTTCGTGTTCACTTACAATCTCGTTCTTCGCCTCTTTGCGAGCGATGCTTAGAGAGAGTTCTGTCTTATCGCTTAAAAATTCATGGAGGGGAGGGTCAAGTAGTCGAACAGTTACGGGTAGACCTTCCATCGCGATATAGATGCGAAGGAAGTCCTGGTACTGCAACTCCTCCATCTCTTTGAGAACTTGATCGCGAATCTCTTGGGATTCAGAGAGAATTAAGGTTTCAACAAGTGTGCGACGTTCGCCTAGGAACATGTGCTCCGTACGGACCAACCCCACTCCTTGAGCTCCGAAATTTCGTGCGAGTTGGCAGTCGGCTGCTGTATCCGCATTTGCTCGTACCTCTAGCGTTCGGACTAGATCGGCGCGTGTAAGAAAACGCTCGATGGCGCGAATCAACGGGGTGAACTTCTGTGGGGATACTGAATTCTGTAAATATTGACTAACCGTGGATTCCACGACAGGAACCTCGCCGAGATAGATAGCACCGGTTGCGCCATCGATCGATATTAAGTCTCCAGCTCTTACTCGTTGCCCGTTCGCAACAAATTCTCCTGCCGCGAGATTGACTTTAATCTCCTCAGCGCCGCAAATTGCAACTCTTCCCATTCCCCTCGCAACAACCGCTGCGTGTGAAGTTTTTCCACCTCGCGAGGTAAGAATTCCTTGAGCCGCAACCATCCCTGGAAGATCCTCTGGAGAGGTCTCGTTGCGCACCAAAATAACGCGGTTGCCCTTCATAGATTCATCGACTGCGCTCTTTGAGTCAAAGACCACATGACCGACCGCTGCCCCGGGTGAAGCGGGGATTCCTGTGGCGATCCGTTCGCTCGCAATACTGAGATCAAATTGCGGAAACATCAAATTCATTAATTGCTCGCCCGTAACACGGAGCAACGCCTCGTCAATAGAAATTAGTCCCTCATCTACCAAAGTGCTGGCGATGCGAAAGGCAGCTTCTGCAGTGCGCTTTCCCACGCGAGTTTGGAGGATCCAAAGTTTCCCAGACTCAATTGTGAATTCAATATCGCACATATCTCTGTAGTGGTTCTCAAGCTTGCCCATGATTGACTTGAGACTGGTATATGCGGCGGGTTGGATGCTGGCCAAATCCTGCAAAGTTAAAGTGTTACGGATTCCAGATACGACATCTTCACCTTGCGCACACTCGAGGTAGTCGCCATAGTCCCCACTTTCACCTGTGGAGGGGTTGCGCGTAAAACAGACGCCGGTGCCCGAATCTCTATCCATGTTCCCAAAGACCATCATCTGCACATTGACGGCGGTTCCTAGCGTCGCCGGAATACGTTCGCGGCGACGATACAACGTTGCGCGTTCTGAATTCCAGGAGTTAAAGACCGCCTCCACTGTGCGAAGGAGTTGAGACTTAGCATCCATGGGGAAAACTCGAGAGGTATGTGACTCAACCTTCTCGATGAAAATAAATGAGAGCTCTTCGATCTGCTGCGCGGAGAGTTGCAAGGTTGATGACAAATTCCACTTCTGTAAAAATTCATGGCGTGCATCTTCAAATACCTTCGAAGGAACTCCACAGACAATTCGGCCATACATCTCAATGAAGCGACGGAAGGAATCCCAGGCGAACTTAGGGTCCTTAGATTTGGTAGCCAGAGCTCTTGCTACCTCGGGAGAGATTCCAACATTGAGCACCGTCTCCATCATTCCGGGCATCGAAAATTTGGCGCCTGATCGCACGGAAACCAGCAAGGGATTCTTGCTATCTCCGAAATTTCTACCAGTACGTGACTCGAGTTTCGCTAATGCAAACTCAATCTCCGCTTCCAGCCGCTCCGAAATGCTCTTCCGTTCCAGAAAATCGCGGCAAGCCGCAGTCGTAATGGTGAAGCCGTCAGGAACTGGAACGCCAAGTGAGAGCATCTCAGAGAGGTTTGCACCCTTACCCCCGAGCAACTCGCCCATACTTCGGTTTCCCTCATCGAAGGGGTAGACCAGACGCTCCATCACTTACCTTTCGTAGCCGAGCAGTACCTATTCTTTGATTGAGCCAGACAACATTCCTCTTATGAGTCGCTTTTGCGAGATCAAAAATACGATCATGACCGGTACGGCAATCAAGATACCCGCTAGAGCAATCTCGGGCTTCTGAATTGGTACCGATGTCGCTCCAACGCCTGGATTGATTGCTGGTGTTGAGAAGAAGAGCGCTCCCAGACCGACCGGGAGGGTGTAATGCTCCGGAGAGGGCAGCATGATGTACGGCATGAAGTAGTTACCCCAGTTGCCAACAAAAGCGAAGAAGGCAAGTAGGGCCAGGAGTGGGTAACTCAGCGGAAACGCGATCTTTGTGTAAAGACGAATATCGCTGCAACCATCCAAGCGAGCCGATTCGTAGATCTCTGGAGGGATGGTATTTGAGTAGTAGATATAGGAGAGAAAAGCTCCAAATGGATAGAGCGAGGAAATTAAAATCACTGACCATGGATTATCGACCAGATTAGCTTTGTTCATCTCGATAAAGAGTGGGATTACCAAAGCAACAGGTGGAACCAGCATCATGATCAATGTAGAGATTAAGAATGCCTTTTTGAATCGGATTCGCGAAGCAGAAATGACGAAGCCGGCTAGAGAGGCTGTAAGACTCGCAATGAGAACGATAGCCACGTTATAGGTGAGTGAGTTGAAGGCCCATCGAGCTAATACTCCGCTATTGAAATCCTGCAAGTTCTTCCATGCATGCCAATAGCCAGTGAAATTTCCAAATCCAAGTGGATTTTGATACGAGAGGTTTCGATTTGTTTTAGAAGGCGCAAGAATTAACCAGAGCATCGGAATGATGCTGATACCTGCCCAGAAAATGAGCCAGGTGTTAACAGCGTAGTGCCCAAATCTGATCTTACGTTTTCTCTTTTTCGGTTGAAGGCTAGGAATTACTTCTTGCTTCTCAAAGTCGATGCTCATGCTTTTGCCGCCTCACGCTTGCGAGCTTCCTTTTCCAATTTCTTTGGACTCTTAACTGCAACATCCTCAAACATATCGGTCTTGTAAATCACGAGAAGGGCTCCTATGAGGCTTGGAACAAGAAGCATCAATGAGAGTGCTGAGGCCTCTCCAAAGTTTCCGTTCTGGAAAGCTAACGAATAACTCAATTGGTCAAAAGACCACTGGTTCGCAATACCGGCATAGACACTGGTATTCAGTAGTTGAGGTTCAACGAAAATCTGTAATCCACCTGCGAAGACAAGAACGCCCATATAGATCACATACTTGCGAATCAGAGGCAGTTTGATTCTGAGCGCTAATTGGAATGGGGTGCAGCCATCAACGCGTGCCGCTTCCAAAATTTCCGTTGAAATCGATTGCAGGGATCCGAATTGAATAAGAATCCATTGACCAGCGAGTGCAAAGAAGGCCATGAATGCCAAGATAAAAGTGAGGTTTGAAGTCTGCCAGATTTGAGATGCTTGTTTGATTCCCATCCAGTGCATAACAGCTTTGAAAGGACTCAGGGTTGGCTCGAGAAGTACGTACCATAGTAGAACGGCGACTGACCCTGATACGCATGCCGGAACAATGTATGCAAGGCGAATCCACTTCTTCCATGGAGCTGCATCGGTATCCAACATCAGGGACATAACAATCACGAAAACAATCATCAAAGGGACAAAGATCGCCATAAATCCGAGCACGTGCTCCGCCGCAGGCAGTAATCGAAAGTCATGAAGGACGATATTAAATACATGCCATCCACCGTTTGGATTCGACGGAGATTTACTTGGCACATTGAATATCGCCATAATTAAAGGCAAAATGCCAAAGAAGAAGAGGAGAAGTAAATACGGGGTAAGCATGAGAATCATCAAAAGATTCTTGGGCTTGTGGCGACGGCCTTGACTCACATTGACTCCTAATTTTAAGAAGCCTCGCGGAACTGATTAGGTCCCGCGAGGTTTCTACTGAACTTTCTTATTACTTACTTACTACGGCATACCCAACTTGAACAGCCGCATTTGATGTGTAGGTCGCATACGAATCGATGGCCTTCTGGAGATTCTTCGACTGAGCAATTTCAGTATCGAAGGAGGCACCCCAGGCACCATTTGCATCGTAACGAACTGGCTTAGTTCCGCCCCAGATCAATTGAGCCTGTGTATCGAATGCAGGAACAATGTTCTGTGCGTAGTAAGGATCCTTGGATACGGCGGTAACCCAGAGCTTATTTCCAGGACCGTAAGCAGGATAGGTAGGAGCACCATGGCTTCCATCAGGGTTCTTCACACTGACAATGTTGCGGGCGTCGCCGTCCATGAACATTGCGAATGCAAGAGCCTCTTTTGGATACTTGGAGTGAGGCGAAACGGTATAGATACCGCCGCCGTACTCACCGGAGTATGCCTTTGTCTCACCAGGCCAGGTTGGCATATTTGCAGTTGCAACCTGTCCAGCTGGGATGTTGTAAGAGCTAGCAGGACGAAGAACGAATTGACCCCACCATGATGGACCAATGTTCATCAACCACTTGCCGGCCTGTGCGACATCCTTGATATAGCCAGCGTCGAATGGGCTACGTACATCAAGTACGCCTGCATCGACGAGAGGTTGAAGGGTTGTTGCAACACGGGTGCAATGTGGATCCTTAGAGTTAATGACTACAACAGTGTCTGACTTCGCGACATTGAGTGGGCATTGTGATGGCTCAAGGAAGCTGGAGTAGCCAGCTTGGTCACCGAGTGATCCAAGTGAATATCCAGGGTGGTTCTTTGCAACGTCCAAACCGATAGCTACAAACTCAGCCATTGTTGTTGGAACCTTGTAACCAAATTGTGTCATCAAGGTCTTGTTGTACCAAAGAACTGTTTGTGCCAAGTCATTCTTTACGCAGTAATAGTGGCCATCGAGGATGCACCAATCGTTACCGTGGCCGAATGCCTTCCAGACACTTGCAGGCTGGAGGTTATCGAGTTGAAGAGCATCGTTAACCAATGGATTCTTCAAGAAAGCAACATCGTTTGGTGGACCGAATACAACATCTGGCCAACCCTTTTTAACGGTGTTAAATAGTTGTACCTTCGCAACGAGATCGCCTTGGGCGTGGAGTTGAACGTTGACGTTCACCTTGCCCTTCATGATCTGTGCATACAACTGTGCACCGGGTAGGCGAGGTGAATCGACCCAGACGGTGATAGATGGGATCGCTGCTTGTGTAGCGACCGGAGTTACTAAAGAAGCCCCTAACAACGCGGCCGTTGCTACGACCAGCAAGGAATGCTTTCTCTTCAAGGTTTTCCCCTTTCGTTGCTAACCCACCTATCGAGGGAGAGGTGGCCAGTTGGCATGAGGTTAGAGGATAAATACTATTTCGTATAGTATTTTCCAAATTATTTCTCTAGGATGTCCCAAGATTTAAAAATGAATAAGTACCTTTTGTGCGGGAAAATTTTTTCCGTTATCAAAAAGTTACAAAGGAACTGCGAGTGGATAGGGGAAGCAGATGAAGATCACCAATGTAGAAGTGGTTCTTTACGATCGTCCAGCATTCTCGCCGGCTTTTGTCTGGCGCAAAGGCGTGCCTGGTTCTGAACCCGCTGGAGTCGGTGGTTGGCTTGTCATCGAAACAGATGCAGGTATAACTGGATTCGCGAATGCCCCTCGCGGAGTGATTTTAAAAGATTATGTTGATAGAAGATTTAAGGCAGAGCTCATTGGTCAAGATCCACTCAATCGCGAATATCTTTGGGAGCGCGCTTGGGAGTTAGACCGTATTGAACGTTTTGCACCAAATATGGCACATGTCGTAGATGTTGCTCTTTGGGATATTGCAGGCAAGCAGGCAGGGCTTCCAATTTGGAAATTGCTAGGTGGCTTCCGCGAATCAATTCAGGCTTACGCATCAACAGTGACATTTTCGACCATTGAAGAATTTCTTGATATCTCTGATCAATGTTTAGCCCTGGGTTATCCAGCGATCAAACTCCACGCCTTCGGTGATGCAAAGAAGGATGCGCTGCTCTGCACTAAATTGCGCGAACATGTCGGCGACGATATTCCTCTTATGTATGACGGCTCCGCAGGATTTGATCTTATGGATGCTACCTACCTTGGTCATGCGCTAGCCGACTCTGGTTATCTTTGGTACGAAGAACCAATGCGCGAATTTAGCGTGACGGCTTATAAGTGGTTAGGCGAGCGTGTAAGAGTTCCGCTTTTGCTTGGAGAAGTTACTGACGGTGCGCATATGAGCGCCGGCGACTTTATTGCCACGGGCGTCGCTTCAGCGGTGCGCACCAGCACCTTCTTACGTGGCGGTTTTACCGGTGCAATGCGCATCGCACATCTCGCAGATTCATTCCATCTGCGTGCCGAAGTGCACGGATATGGTCTCGAGAGCGCACACCTTTGCATGGCTATTAAGAACAATACTTATTACGAATCTTTAGTCTTTGAAAATCCAATAAAGCGCGAAGCCATGGTCGACCAGAACGGTCTAGTCCATGCGCCTAAAGATCCGGGAGTCGGCTACGAAGGACTCTGGGCTAATAGCGGAGTACCAATCGGTTTAGAGAAATTTGTTGCCTAATATGCCCCACACAATAATTCGCGCTGAAGCTATCGACGTTAGGTTTCCAACCTCGAAGATGCTCGATGGCTCCGATGCGATGAATGCCGATCCTGACTACTCAGCGGCATATCTGCGCCTACATACTAATAGCGATTCACTTACCGGAGATTCGTTGGTCTTCACCATCGGGCGTGGCAACGAGGTACAGATCGCGGCAATTGAAATTCTTGTAGAACAAGTTGTTGGACTTGATACTCAAGACGCGTTCGAGCGCATTGGGGAAATTGCCAGGAAACTCTCTTCTGACAGCCAACTGCGTTGGTTGGGTAGCGATAAGGGAGTCTTTCACATGGCAGCAGGAGCGGTACTTAACGCTCTCTGGGATCTCTTTGCTAAAGAGCGTGGGGTCCCGCTCTGGAAGTTGCTCTCTGATTTAACGCCGGAGCAGTTAGTGGCAGCTATCGATTTTCGCTATATCTCCGATGCACTGACGCCTGCCGAGGCTCTAGAAATTCTGCAACGCGCCGAGGCTGCAAGAAGCGTTAATGAGACCACGCTACGCAGTCATGGAGTTCCCGCCTACACAACTAGTCCGGGATGGCTGGGCTACACCGATGAAAAGATGCTGGATCTAACCCGCCAAGCCGTCGCAGATGGATTCACTCTCATCAAATATAAGTGTGGAAAATCTATTGAGGACGATCGTCGTCGCCTCGAAAAGGTAAGAGAGCTCGTCGGGCCAGATTTCAAGATCGCGATCGATGCCAACCAGGTCTGGGACGTTGATCAGGCGATCAACTGGGTAAATCAATTGCAAGAGTTCGGCTTGGAGTGGATAGAAGAACCAACTCATCCTGATGATGTTGTTGGGCACGCCCGCATCGCCAAGGAAGTTCTACCGACAAAAGTGGCAACGGGTGAGATGGCCGCAAACCGTATGATCTTTAAGCAATTGCTCCAGCTCGGCGCTATCTCCTTTATGCAGATTGATGCGACCCGGGTAGCGGGAGTAAATGAAAATATCGCCAATATCTTGCTGGCGGCCAAATTTGGAATTCCCGTCGTTCCACACGCTGGGGGCGTTGGGCTCTGTGAGATGGTGCAACACCTGGCCATGTTCGACGCAGTAGCTGTAACAGGACACCACGCCAACCGCAGAGTTGAATACGTCGATCACCTACACGAACATTTCGTTGAACCTGCGAAGGTGGTAGCAGGCGCCTATCAAGCGCCTGCGCTACCGGGATCTGGAGCCGAAATGAAGGACGCAAGCATTCAGAGATATAGCTACCCAACGGGAAGTTATTGGTCATCTGAACTCTCAACGAATGGAGCCACGCTATGAGCAATGAATTCCAGGGGCTAAATGCCATCGTCACGGGGGCGGGATCAGGGATTGGATTAGCAGTTGCGACCAAGCTCAAACAAGAAGGAGCAACCGTATTTGGCTTTGATATCAATCAAGGCGAGATGAATGGAGTAGCAACGTGGGTGGAGTGCGATGTTGGGGATACCAACAGCGTTCGTAGCGCCGTCGCCAAAGTTGCAGCAGAAGTCAGTGTTTTAGATATTCTCGCCAACAACGCGGGCATTGGAGCTGTGGGATCAGTTCTTGA
The DNA here is from genome assembly GCA_036726125.1 of Candidatus Nanopelagicaceae bacterium. Lineage (GTDB taxonomy): Bacteria > Actinomycetota > Actinomycetes > Nanopelagicales > Nanopelagicaceae > PALSA-747. The sequence continues at coordinate 6,439 of DAIMCZ010000023.1, read as the reverse complement.
TGCAACGGACGAAGAGTGGTCACGCCTTTTCAATATAAATGTCGCGGGAATTTCGCGTGTCACTGCGGCGGTACATTCCATGCTCCTCAAGAGCGCAAACCCGGCCATTGTTAATACCTGTTCTGTTGCAGCCACTGTCGGACTACCTAAGCGAGCCGTATATAGCGCAAGCAAAGGCGCAGTCATGTCTCTTACATTGGCGATGGCGGCTGACTTTGTGAAGGAAGGCATTCGCGTCAACTGTGTAAATCCTGGGACTGCGGATACGCCTTGGGTAGGACGCTTACTCGCTGCTGCAGCAGATCCCGTGGCTGAGCGAAAAGCGCTAGAGGCAAGACAGCCAATGGGTCGCCTTGTTTCAGCAGCAGAAGTTGCCAATGCGATTCTCTATTTAGCAAGCCCTAACCAAAAATCAACCACGGGTACGGTACTCGCAGTTGATGGCGGGATGGACGCTCTACGCTTACCCCATTAGTCAGCGTTGACTGTTAACTACATTAACGAGAAAGGAGGATAAACGAGTGCCACAGTCAAAACCGATTAAGGCAAAGGCTCAACCCCGTCGTTCCATCCTCTCTGATGAGACTTACACAATGATCCGCGCGATGATCTTCGCGCACGAGATCGTGCCTGGAGAGCGCGTCAATATCGATGCCCTTTCAGTGCAGTTAGGGGTTTCACAAACTCCAATCCGGGAAGCACTTGCGCGGCTCGAGTCAGAAGATTTAATTGCTAAGGAACCCCTGAAGGGTTACCGAGCCACCAATTTGCTCACTATTAAAGAGTTTGCAGATCTATTTAGTTTCAGATTGTTAATCGAACCCTTCGCTGCAGAACAAGCGGCGAAGAACATTACCCCCGAGGGAATCAAGGAGTTGCAGAGCGAGATCACGAGTGCGAAAGAGGCGCTCTACTTTGAAGATGAGCGGTTGATAGAGGCAATCACCGAACATGATGCTCGCTTCCACACCCTGATTGCCAAGTTCTCGGGAAATAAAGCTCTCGTTTCAGCCTTTACCGGTACGCACTGCCACCTCCACCTCTTCCGCTTATATGTGGCGACACAAAAGCATTTAGTTGAGGCAAACGGAAACTCAAACTTCGTACAAGATCTCTTTGCACGTTATTACCACTCTGACCGTGGCCAACTTGCGATTAAGCAACATGCGGCAATTGCTAAGGCAATCACCTCTCACAATGCCGAAAAGGCAAAAGCTGAGATGTATAGCCATATCGAATCTTCACTCAAGAGATTTACTCCAGATCTGCAGCAAGTAAACATAGATAGGAAAGCACATGAGCGATAGCACGATAAGCAAGATTGAGATTCGGGCCTGTCGCGGGGGTGATGAGCTCAACAATCTTGATGCGGTATCTGCGGTGCAACTGCCTGGTGGTTCGCGTCCTGACTTCACCGTAATAACTATCACGACTACTGATGGTGTGACCGGCACCTCCTTTGGCTTCGGCGCTCTCGATGCAAAGGCAGCAGCGGCCACCATGTCACAGGTCAAGCCATTCTTCATGGGACGCTCTGCGCATCACTCAGCCAAGAACATGAAGGATTTTGAACTCTTCGATCGTCGCTGGAATCACGTCCCGATTTATTCATATGCCCCATTTGATAATGCCTGCTGGGATGTAGTTGGCAAGATGGCCCATCAACCTGTTTACAAATTATTGGGTGCCGCACGTGAAAAAGTTCCGCTCTATGTTTCATCTATGTTCTTGCCTGGCCCTGCTGAATATGTAAAGCAGGCTCTTGAAGTCAAAGCAAAAGGCTATAAGGGTTATAAGTTGCATCCTCCAGGGGAGTTAGCACTTGATATTGAGTGCTACCGGGCCGTTCGCGAAGCGGTGGGAGATGATTTCACCCTGATGGCAGATCCCGTAATCGCATACACATACGAACAAGCTCTTAAAGCCGGACGCGAACTCGAAAAACTTAACTATCGCTGGCTGGAAGAGCCTCTACTGGATATCAATTTTAATGGACTGCGGAAATTGCGCGAGAAGCTTGATATTCCGATTTGTGGGACTGAGGTAGTTGCAGGGGCGCAGTACTCAACTGCCCAGTACATCTCTGAAGGTCTAGCAGACATTGTTCGCACCGATGTCTCGTGGCGCGGTGGAATCACGGCTGTGATGAAGACCGCTCATGTTGCTGAGGCGTTCGGCGTGCAATGCGAACTTCACACAACCATCTATCACGGCATGGAGCAGGTTCAGTTGCATCCTTCTCTTGCGCTCACCAACTGCGAATTCTTTGAGACGCTCTTCCCATTTGATGATTTTGAGTTTGGTACCAAGAGCAAACTCAACATAGTCGATGGATATGTGATGGCTCCCGAGGGTGAAGGTCTATGCATCGAATACGACTGGGATTTCATCGAAAATCACACAGTCGCAGTTCTTTAAACCGCATCGCGTCTAGCTAGCTCCGCACCGGCTTCGACGAGCCATCTCTCTGGGTAGTTCATCGCGTCATCGAGCGTTGGTGCGATGTCTTCGAGAGCGACTCCAATCTCTGCGAGAGATTTCTCTGAGCCACCCACGCAATAAAGGATTCGCTTCTGATGACGAGAGGCTAAATTTGTGACTGTGCCGAGCACTTTTCCGTAGAAGCTTTGGGAATCGAGCCGCCCTTCCCCGGTAATAACCAGATCAGAGCGTTCAATGGCCGCTTCGAGTCCTATCGCCGCAGCAACCATCTCCGCTCCAGAGGCAATCTCTATATCCCACGCAAGTGAGAGACCAAAGGGCGTCCCACCCGCGGCCCCCGCCCCTGCGAAGTCATCGCGACCGGATAATTTCTTGAAATGAGTAAGTCCAGCCTCTAACTCCACGACTTGTGCTTCATTAGCGCCTTTTTGTGGTGCGAAGACGCGAGCGCTTCCGAGTTCTCCGAGTAATTCATTCTTCACGTCGGTCAAACACGTAACCCCGCCAACTGGAGGTGTAGGGACTTGGCTGAGATCTATTTTGGCTATATCCGCAAGACCTCCACCCCCAAGAGGGATAGCTTCGCCGTCGCTCTTTTCGAATCGAGCGCCGAGTGCAATGAGAGCTCCGACTCCCCCATCGGTACTTGCTGATCCCCCGACTGCGATCAAGACTTTAGTCACCCGTGGGTCGCGCAGAACTTCATCAAGAACCAAGCCGAGTTCATACGTACTAGCACCCATGGGATCAAGGAGCGTTTGTCGAGTAATTCCGCAGATAAGAGCAAGTTCTATTACCGCGCTGCCATCTGGCAGGAGTAGCCAAGAACGTTCCCGCACAGCCCCCGTACTACTAAGAGCTATCGTCTCCAGAGTTCCTTCGCCCCCATCCGCCATGGGAAGCAGCACAACCTCATCGCTCGGACGCGCCGAAAGCCACCCTCGAGCGATCGCCGATGCACAATCACTATTGCTTATCGTTCCTTTAAAGGAGTCGGGAGCGATAAGGACTCTCATCTTTCTGTACTAGGCAACTCGCTCTTGCAATTTGAGTGCAGACATAAATGCCTCTACGACCTCTGCCTTGCTCCATGGCGTCGGTGCCTGGGTGATAAAGAAATCTTGCAGAGCAATGTCGGCTAAGTTATCGATATCCGCTTCAACAAAACCCAGGCTGGAGAGAACCGGGAAGTTGAGCTGCGCAAGAATCTTGCGAACAGCGGTCACTGTGCGAGAACCGTCTTTGCTGCCATCATCGGGAACACCCATCGCATCCGCAATCCGCTCCATCTTCGCGGGAACAACCTTCGCTTCGCGGGTTAGGGTCTCGACTAAGACAAGGCCAATGGTTAGACCATGAGGGACATGCTTCAGGCCTCCGATGGCTTGACCCAATGAGTGTTCAGCGGTGCAATCGGAGATATTCATGGTGAGGCCAGCCATCATTGAGCCAGCGGCCATTCCAGCACGAGCCGCCTTGTCAGTTCCATCTTGGTAGGCACCAACAAGCGCAGGAGTCATCATGCGAATTGCTTCGTAACCGATTGCATCTCCGATAGGAGTGCTGCACTTAGCAATAATCCCCGCAATTGCCTGTGCGAGAGCATCGATCCCAGTGTTCGCTGTCATCGATGGTGGCATTGAATACGTAAGCACTGGGTCAACAATTGCAACCTGTGCACGCAGATTTCCATTGGCAATACCGGCCTTGCGTCCAGCTGCTGGATCCGAGATTACAGATCCACCAGATACTTCAGAGCCAGTACCCGCCGAAGTTGGAAGTGCGATGAGGGCAACAGTTGGCTCCGGGTATCCCTGAACCTGCGGACTAAAATCGCGGAAACCAATTGCGAGTTGTGAGCACAGACGCGCAGCCTTGGCGGTATCAATGACCGAACCTCCACCGAGTGCAACTACCACCTGAGCTCCAGAAGCGGTAAGTGCAGCAGTTGCGTCATCCACCATATCTATGGTCGGCTCACCTGCTGGCTTTTCAAAGAGGGTCACGGCAAGGTGCGACGCGCCTTGCAAAGAATCGACAACCGCTTTAGCTGCTGGGTTAAATTTCTCAATTCCTTCGTCAACCATGAGGAAAACGCGGGTGGCGTTGAATTCGCCAACCACACTGACCAGGGATTCAGCCCTACCTTCGCCAAATCGAACTTTGACAGGTAGGTGGTTGTTGAATGCCTCAATATTCTCCACGTAATCTCCCTTTGGCTGCTTTCAAATTCTCTACTTGGCCATTCTAATCAAAGATTTATCCCCAGTGGGTTTCAGATTCAATAGACTTTATCTGTGCAACTTGCGGCCCTGCGAACATCGCGCCACTCTCACCAACTAGTGATTCTCGATGACGATAAGCACTATGAAATACCCGGAATTCTTTCGCTAGCGGATCTGCATCAACATCGCGCCGTTGACATTAAGGAGATTCTCTCCAACCGTGGTGAACTAATAAGCGGAGTACCGGTAGCCCCGATCTCACCAGAGATTGAACTCTGGGGCGCAGGAGTCACCTATTTACGTTCTCGAGATGCTCGCAAGGAAGAGAGCGGCGTGCCTGACGTCTACCAGAGGGTGTATGAAGCAGATCGCCCAGAGCTCTTTTATAAGGGTGGCGCTCTCCGAACGAAAAGCACAAATGAAAATATCGGAATTCGTTTCGATTCGAGCGCTTCTGTCCCAGAGCCCGAAGTTGCCATCTACATCAATAAATTTCAAGAGATAGTTGGTTACACAATTTGTAATGATGTGACCGCAAGATCTATCGAAGGCGAGAACCCTCTCTACTTGTCGCAGGCAAAGATTTATGTTGGATCGACAGCTCTTGGTCCTGCGATCACTCCAAGTTGGTTAGCTCCAGCTCCAGAGCTGATGGAGATCTCTGCAAAGATAACCAGAGGAAGTAATGAAATATGGTCGGCTCAAACTTCACTCGCTGCACTTAATCGCACGCTGGAGGATCTTGTCTCGTATCTATTTCGCTGCCAACTCTTTCCAAACGGGGTCATCCTCTCGACTGGAACCGGAATTATTCCCCCTTTGGATATCTCGCTGGAAGCAGGGGATCTTGTTGAAATCACGGTTTCAGGGATCGGAACGTTGCAAAATTCGGTCGAAGTGATCCCCGCGAATCCACAAGTTTCCCAATAACTTCCCACAGGGATTCCACAAGATCGGGATTCACCCTTCTTGCATGGGCAATCGGGCCCACCAATTCAAGGAGATAAGAAAAGTGAATTCAAAGAAGATCATGACCGCGGCCCTCTTGACTTCAGGGCTCATCCTCGGCTCCACCTCAGTTGCTCTCGCTGACACTACCCCGGCTCCAACGACCACTCCTGTGACAACCACTCCTCCGGCCAAGACCCCAGCTCCTGCAAAGACGCCTTCAGCCGCCGAAGCGGCTTACAAGGCTGCTCTCGCTCAATACAAGATCGATCTCACCAACTACCGCGTCGCATTGGTAAATAACGACATCAGCTACCGTGCAGCGCTAGAAAAGTATGAGGCCGATTGGAGCGCCACCAACAAGGCTTACTGGTCTTCATGGGAGAGCACCATTAGCGCCTATCGCACAGCCGAAGCCGCTTACGATGCACAAATCGCTCCATTGCGTGCTACTCACAAGGCTGCCCTTGACGCTGCAGACTCTGCTTTCCTGGCAGCCACCTCCGGTACTCCAACAACTGATCAACTAGATGCCGCACTCAAGTCATTCCACTCCGCATCAGTTGCTGCAGACTCTGCATACAAGACGGCTGTTACCGCTCTTGGAGCTGCGCCTGTTCGTCCAGTACAACCAACAGTTCCAGTAAAGCCAACCGCACCAGTCAAGCCAACTGATCCAACAAAGCCAGTTGCACCAGTAAAGCCAGGCAAGTAATCCTCTAACACAAAAATCCCCTGCACTCTGGGAGTGTGGGGGATTTTTCTATTGGCGGAGACGAGAGGATTTGAACCTCCGAGGCCGTTTAACGGGCCTACCTCATTAG
>DAIMCZ010000022.1:12581-15225 GCA_036726125.1 Candidatus Nanopelagicaceae bacterium | reverse complement strand
TAGCACTAGGAGAGATGAGTAGCCGCGATGCCAGCAGTAACAGTTAGTGACCTCACCGTATTGCCTCGGGTAGCCGCCGACCCGCACGCGAAGGTCCGCCGCGTGAAGAGCGTTACGACTGCGCCACAAGGATTTGAGGGAGAAGGTTTCCCGGTCCGCCGCGCCTTCGCTGGCGTCGATATGGCAGATCTCGATCCTTTTATTCACCTGGATCAGATGGGCGAAGTTGAATATGCCCCGGGCGAGCCAAAGGGAACCCCTTGGCACCCACACCGCGGATTTGAAACAGTCACCTACATTATTGATGGAATCTTCGACCACAAGGACAACCACGGTGGTGGCGGAACAATCACCAATGGTGATACCCAGTGGATGACAGCGGGCGCAGGTCTGTTGCACATCGAAACCCCACCCGAGCACCTCGTCGTAAGTGGTGGACTCTTTCATGGCTTCCAACTTTGGGTAAATCTTCCCGCCGCCAAGAAATGGTCAAAGCCTGCGTACCAAGATATTCGCGCAAACGACGTATCACTCTTAACGACCCAAGATGGGGGAGCACTTCTTCGCGTTATCGCCGGAGACCTCGGCGGCCACAAGGGCCCTGGCTCAACGCAAACTCCAATCACTATGGTGCATGCGACCATAGCTCCGGGTGCCGAACTTCGTCTGCCTTGGCGCTCCGATTACAACGCTCTCGTCTACACCTTGAATGGCAAGGGGAGCGTCGGTGAAGCGGCGCAACCTGTGAAGATGGGACAGCTCGCCGTTCTCGTTGACGGTTCAACTCTCGTCATTAAAGCCGACCAAAATCAAGAATCGCGCTCGCCAACGATGGATGTTCTCATCCTTGGCGGTGAACCAATTCGCGAGCAGGTTGCATGGATGGGACCTTTCGTAATGAATACCAAGGCCGAAGTGATTCAAGCCTTTGAAGATTTTCAGAAGGGACTTCTGGGAACGATCCCTGCGGAGCACATTGCTCCAATGAAACCACAGGACATTGCGGGAGTGCACAACACTCCACATGAGGTGCAAGAGAACTAAACCGCTTTTGTATCGCAAGATTTTCCATCACCAGTTACGTACCTGACCATCAGATAGGAAGCCTCGTGCCACAGTTATTTGATCCAATCACGATCCGCGGAGTTGAGATGAAGAATCGCGCCTGGGTAAGTCCGATGTGCATGTACAGCGCAAAGGATGGAATCGTGGGCGAGTGGCATCACGTGCACCTCGGCGGCTTTGCCAGCGGCGGAGCTGGGTTGATCATTGCAGAAGCCACCGGAGTCGTTCCGGAAGGTCGCATCTCAATCGGTTGCCCTGGCCTCTACAACGATGAACAGGTAGCTGCCTGGGCACCCATCGTTGCCTTCGCACACACCATGGGAGCGAAGATGGGAATTCAGCTGGCGCATGCCGGTCGTAAAGGTGGAACCGCTATTCCAGGGTCGGATCACTTCATGGCTACCCCCGAAGAGGGTGGTTGGCAGGCTGTTGCTCCGAGCGCAATGGCATTTGAAGGCTATCCCGAGCCACGGGCACTCACGATTGATGAGATCCATACTTTGGTGAAGGAGTTTGGTGCAGCGGCGCTACGCGCCCTCAAAGCCGGGTTCGATCTCGTTGAGATTCACGCCGCGCATGGCTACTTACTACACGAGTTCTACTCACCCCTCTCCAATCTCCGCACTGACGAATATGGCGGAGATTTTGCCGGTCGCACCCGCTTCCTCAAAGAGGTTGTTCAAGAAGTTCGATCAGTAATTGGTGAGGACGTGCCGCTCTTCGTCCGCATCTCGGCCTCTGATTGGACCGACGGGGGATGGACTATAGAAGAGTCAGTTCGCCTCGCTAACGAGCTCACAGAGTTAGGTGTGGATCTTGTTGATGCATCAAGCGGTGGCAATGTTTACAACGCCAAGATCGCCGTCGGACCGGGTTACCAAGTTGCCTTTGCCGAAGCGATCAAGCACGGCTCCGCGATCAAGACTTCAGCAGTCGGAATGATCACCGAGCCAGCACAAGCGAACACTATTATCGAGGCGGGTCAGGCTGATGCCGTCATGCTCGGCCGTCAGATGTTGCGCAATCCACGTTGGCCACTACACGCCGCCCACGAACTCGGCGTCGATATCAAGTGGCCCGCACAGATCGCACGCGGCAAGCTCTAACTAGTAGTCGATAAGTAGAGCGCTTTTGCGCAGCTAGAGAGCTTTGAGCGCGCTCACAACCTTCGTCAACGAATCCTTAGCGTCACCGAAGAGCAAGGTTGTCTTCGCGTCGTAAAGCAGCTCATTCTCGATACCAGCAAAGCCCGGGCGCATGGAACGCTTTAGGAAGATGACGTTTCCAGCTTCGGCAACGTCCAAGATAGGCATCCCATAAATTGGGCAGCCAGGAGTTGTCTTCGCTGCTGGATTTACAACATCGTTAGCACCTACGACAAGCACAACATCAGTTTGTGGGAAGGTTGGATTGACCTCATCCATCTCGACGAGTTGCTCGTACGGCACATTTGCTTCAGCAAGAAGCACATTCATATGGCCTGGCATACGACCGGCCACAGGGTGAATTCCATATGCAACATCCACGCCCTTGGACGTTAGTAGGTCAGCCAGCTCGCGCACGGTGTGTTGTGCTTGCG
>DAIMCZ010000022.1:10488-12481 GCA_036726125.1 Candidatus Nanopelagicaceae bacterium | reverse complement strand
ACGCCCTTGGACGTTAGTAGGTCAGCCAGCTCGCGCACGGTGTGTTGTGCTTGCGCTACAGCTAAACCGAAACCGGGAACGATAACGACGCGCTGCGCATAGTTGAGCAAGATTGCGACATCATCGGGTGATCCAGATTTAACAGGGCGAACTTCTCCACCCTCCGCTGCTGCCTGAGGCTTCGCAGTAAAGGCGCCGAAGAGGGTGCCAAAGAGCGAGCGACCCATCGCCGCTGCCATCAAGCGAGTCAGGATGGTTCCCGAAGCTCCCACCAAGGTACCTGCGACGATCAAGAGAGTTGCCTGCAGTACATAACCACTGGCAGCCACGGTCAATCCAGTAAATGCATTGAGAAGCGAGATGACGATAGGAACGTCGGCTCCACCAACTGGAAGTACGAAGAGCACGCCAAAGAGGAGTGCAAGTACAGCCATGACAGTCAACGAAACATTGCCCATCGAATGGATAACCCACTCGGCACACCCGAGAGTTCCAAGGAGGGTCGCCGCGATAACGAAGCGACCGCCAGGGAATACAACCGGACGAGTCGTCATGATCTCTTGTAACTTCAAGAAGGTAACGATCGAACCAGAGAAAGAGACACATCCGACGATTACGGTGAAGACCGTTGCAACGACGTCTGGAGTGCTGGCGGAGGAACCCAGCTTCAAATATTCAACGATCGCCACGAGCGCAGCTGCGCCACCACCTACTCCGTTAAAGAGAGCTACAAGTTGTGGCATCTGCGTCATCTGAATACGGCGGGCAGCGGGAACGCCGACCACAACACCGAAGACGATTGCTCCCATGATCCACCACTTGTGATGCAGGGTCATATCAGGAGATCTAAATACAAAGCCAGTTGCTACAAGTGCACCAAAGGCTCCGATGAGATTTCCACGGCGGGCACTCTTAGGTGACGAGAGGCCCTTGAGAGCCAGGATGAAGCAAACTGCAACAGCGAGACCAATGAGGTCATAAAGGTTTTTGCTGATCACTTGGCTTCACCTCCTACTGCTTCTACATCCTTTTTAACGCGGGGCTTTCCTTTGAACATCTCGAGCATCCGGTCGGTGACGACAAATCCACCGACCATGTTGATCGTGGCGAGGACTACCGCAGCGATACCTAGTCCAAGTTCAAGGTTGGTATCAGCATGATCGGTAACAGTTATCGCACCGACCAAGATGATTCCGTGAATAGCATTCGCTCCCGACATCAGGGGAGTGTGGAGCGTTGTTGAAACCTTCGAAACCACTTCAAAGCCGATGAAGACTGATAGGACGAAGATGGATAGCAGCGCTAAACCATTACTCATTTACTTGGCTCCCTTGCGATTTTCGCCGTTCATCGTGACAGTTGCGGAATCGATAATTTCATCTTCAAAGTTCGGAACGACCTGACCCTCTTTGACCATCAAGAGCAGGAGGTTTACCACGTTGCGGGAGTAGAGCATCGAGGCGTGATAGGCGAGTTGGCTAGGAACATCCTTGCCACCCCACATCCGCACTCCATTCTCGGTCAGAACAATCTCGCCAGGTTTTGTACCTTCGACATTGCCACCCGTCTCGGCAGCGAGGTCGACGACAACAGATCCAGGGGACATAGCAGCAACCATCTCGGCAGTAACGAGTCGAGGAGCAGCGCGACCTGGAACCGCCGCGGTTGTTATAAGCACATTGGCAGCGGCGATATATGGGGTTAAGAGTTCGCGTTGCTTGGCAGCGCGCTCTTCCGTCATCTCGCGCGCATAACCACCAGCTCCCTCGAGAGCTTCGAGATCAAGAGTAATAAATTTCGCACCCATGGATTTCACTTCGTCAGCAGAGGCGGGGCGAACGTCGTAAGCGCTGACTACTGCGCCTAGACGCTTTGCAGTCGCAATCGCTTGCAGACCAGCAACTCCTGCGCCGAGTACAACTACGTTGGCTGGTGTGACTGTGCCAGCGGCGGTCATGAGCAATGGGAAGAAGCGTGGGGAGAGTTCTGCTCC
>DAIMCZ010000022.1:5742-10388 GCA_036726125.1 Candidatus Nanopelagicaceae bacterium | reverse complement strand
CTGTGCCAGCGGCGGTCATGAGCAATGGGAAGAAGCGTGGGGAGAGTTCTGCTCCAACAAGCGCAGCCTTGTATCCAGCGCAGAGGGCTTGTGAGGTAAGAGCATCCATCGATTGTGCGCGAGAGATGCGTGGTACCAACTCGAGTGAGATCGCGGTGACTCCTGCACTCACGGCCGCATCGATCGAATCGACTGCAGTCGTAGGTGAAAGGAAGGAGATAGTGATGGCGCCCTTCTTCAGCGCCTTCATTCCATCCGGAGTTAGCGGTTGAATCGAGAGGATCACATCGGCGTCGCGAGTGACATCGCCTGCCGTAACAGTTGCACCAGCAGCAGCAAATTGTGCATCTGAGAACTCAGCTGCAACTCCTGCTCCGGATTCAATGACGACATCAAGGCCAGCCTTTGTAAGCTTTGAAATGATGTCTGGAACTAGGGCGACTCGTTTTTCGCCAGGTCGGGTCTCTTTCGGAACGGCTACGCGCATGGCGCTAATCTAGTCAGAAGACCCTGCAAAAAGTAGGCAAATCAAGTGAAACCCTAATTAATAGGTGTTCCCACTCAATTCCCCGCGCACCAAGTGGTACAAAATCGCCTGAATAGTTGTCCGACGGTGAAATGCCTCACGCCAAATCACAGAGCGAGTGCCATCGATCACTGCAGCAGAGACCTCTTCGCCGCGGTGGGCAGGAAGGCAGTGCATAAAGATCGAATCTGAGGTGGTCAGAGCCATCAGCTCTTCAGTGACGGCAAAGGGCGCCAGCGCCTTTAACTTCGCGGAGCGCTCCTCCTCGGGATCCCCCATGGACATCCAAACATCGGTGTAGAGAACGCTGGCCTCTTTAGCAGCCGCCTCGGGGTCGGTCAGAATCTCAATAGTTGCACCGCTCTTTGCCGCAATCTTCTGCGCTGCATCTACGGCGCTTTGATCCGGGGCGTAAGCGCCACCGGGGGTAGCCACCACCACATGAGCACCCATGATTGCTCCCATGGTCAACCAGGCATGCGCCATGTTGTTGCCATCGCCAACATAGGTAAATTTCCTACCAGCGATATCCCGCCCAAAGGCCTCGCGGATTGTGACCCAATCGGCCAAGAGCTGCGTGGGATGATCATCATCCGTGAGTCCATTAATCACAGGAATCGTGGAGTTGGCTCCCAGTTCATCAACATCGGATTGTTTAAATGTTCTGATGATCAAAGCGGACGCATAGCCACTGATGATCCGAGCTGTGTCAGCGATTGTTTCGCCGCGACCGATCTGTAGGTCATCACCGCGAATAAAGATAGGAGTGCCGCCTAGGTGGGCAACCGCTGTCTCAGAAGCCAGTCGCGTACGCGTCGATGGCTTAGTCATATAAATCGCTACCGTGCGATTGGCCAGAGCGCTATTGGCTAAGAAAGGCTTGACCGCAAAATCCGCCGCAGTATCAAGCAAGAGTTCAACATCGCTTCGCGACAAGTCGGCCGTACGCAGGAGATCCTTCATTACGTAATGGTAGGCGATAACATTGGGGTTATGAAAAACCCTTTCGCCCCCTCTCGTGGCGAGCCGATTGGGATTGGTGGCACGGATACCCTCGAGGAGGAGCGCCTCTCGCCGACCGATGAGGGCGATCACGAACGTTTCTCGCACTATGTGCGCAAAGAGAAGATCACCGAAGCGATGGTCACTGGCAAGCCGGTCCGTGCACTCTGCGGCAAGAAGTGGGTTCCCAGTCGTGACCCCGAGAAGTTCCCCATCTGTCCTACCTGCAAAGAGATATTCGACGGATTGAAGAAAGAGTGAGGCCCGTAGGGTCCGCCGCTAAGTCTGGGATCGCATCACTTTTATCCACGCTCCTACTTGTTACTTGTGTAACAACTGTCAGCCCAACCGCTGCGCATGCAGGAGTCTTGCCCTGCCCTTCGCCCTCAGCCACTCCGCTTGGTACTCCATCTATCCCTGGCACTCTTCCAACTCCTGCGCCTACTCCGCTTCCCACCCCAGCTCCAAGCGTGACCCCATCTTCAGCCGGAAATCCAGCACCACCTCCGCGCAGAATTTTGTCGGGCTGGATCCCGTACTACTCCATGAAGACCTCCCTGCCCTCGGCCATTCTCAATGCTGATTTGGTCTCGCAGGTCTCGCCATTTTGGTACACCTTGAAAGACCAGAACACGATCACCGATTTATATACACCGGCAAATCCTTCGGTGCCCATGTGTGTCCCTCTTCAATCCATGCAGGCGGCAGGATTTAAAATCATTCCAACCATTACCGATAACACGGATGTAAATCCGAAGACCGGCGCCGTCTCGCAATTAACGCTCTCTAATTTATTGGCAGATCCCGCCTCACGTGCAAATGTCGTCAAAACAATTTTCAATCTGGTGATGCAAAATGGCTTTGATGGAATTGATCTCGACTTCGAAAACTTTGCGTACGTGGATCCAATTTCAACCTGGCCCACGACTCAAGGCCGCTGGGTGCAATTTGTCTCCGATCTTTCGACCGCTCTCCATGCGCAAGGAAAGATATTGTCGATAACAACCCCGCCACTCTTTGATCCTGCGACAGGGAAGAAGGGTTATTACGTCTACGCCTGGTCCCAGATCGCACCTCTGATTGATCAATTGCACATCATGGCTTACGACTACTCCACCAGTAGTCCAGGTCCAATAGGACCACTTGCGTGGACCACGAGTGGAGTCACCTACGCGCTCTCGGTCGTCCCCGCTTCCAAGATCTATATCGGAATCCCTGGTTATGGCCGAGATTGGGTAACGAAAGTTATTGGTACCTGTCCAAGTCTTCCTATTAATTACACCAAGGCGGTTGCTCCCGGAGTTGTCTCAACGGTAGTGATGCATAACGTTGCGGCTCTCGCAGCCACCTACGGAGCAACTCCCATCTATAACCAAACATTTGCAGAATCTTCTTTTACATATCAAAAGATTTATAACGGCACGACCGCCAACGGCTCTCTCACCACCTGCACCGCCTACCGCACCGTTTGGTTTCAAGATGCGCAGAGTTTCACGGCACGCGCAAACTTAGTCTCGAAGTATCACTTGGGAGGCTTATCGGAGTGGACCTTTGGAATGGAGGACCCCACAGCCTTCCAAGCCATCCGAGTCGTAGCTCTTGCAATCGCTCCCGACTCTGTTGCCGCATCGCTTTCGGCTGATGCAGCCAATATTGCTTTTGGCACTCCAACCCATCTGGTTGGAACTTTCACACTTCCTGACAAGAGTCCTGCCGCTGGAATACCAGTTCACCTCCAGACCCAGGTCAGCGGAGGACAGTGGACAACGGTGCAAGATGGAGTTACGGGCTCTGATGGAACCTTCGCCGCTACTCTGCAACTGGCGCAGAGCACGAATATCCGAATGTTTACGGATGGTTCTTATCAGCGACTGGAGGGCGACACCCCGACTGTTACCGTCAGCGTTGCTCGGGTGCTGACATGGAATTTAGCGGCTTCCATGAAGGCTGGTGTTCCATATGCGATCACAGCACAAGTCCTTCCAGCGGTTGCCGGCGTTGCCGTCACCCTGAACAATGGTGCCACGGCGCAAACGGATCCAAGCGGGAAGGCGATCTTCTCGGTCTCCAACTCAACCCCCGGCTTTGTTCCGTATCAGTTGAGCATCGCATCGGATCAACAATTCTCTGCTGTGCACACAGATTTTGTTACAGTCTGGGTCCGTTAAATAAATAGAGAAGAATTTTACGAAGGCAGAACGGGGGAGTGCGATGGCAAGTGACACGCTCATTGAATCCGATCTCGATATCTCGCAGCTGGTCGATAAACCTTGGACAACCATCGTCTGGGATGACCCTGTTAACCTCATGAGCTATGTGACCTACGTCTTTGTGAAACTCTTTGGCTTCTCGCAAGAGAAAGCTCACGCCTTGATGATGCAGGTACACACGGAGGGTCGAGCGGCTGTCTCAACTGGTTCGCGCGAAGAGATGGAGCGCGATGTGCAACGTCTACACGAACATGGCCTTTGGGCAACCCTGCAACGCGATGACAAGATTTAGCAGGATGATCTAATGTCGGCATTTTCGCGCGATGGTGGGATCTACTCGCTTGCGCTCTCGGTCGATGAGGCGCACATCCTTATTAATCTTGTCGAACAACTTCTAGAGCTCCTTGGTGAGGGCGATTTCAATCATCACTACGACGAGAGCGATCCATTTGCACAATTGATGTCCCAATTGAAAGCCGCTCCCGAAGAGGTTACTGCCCCTGAGGATCCTGTCCTCCTTCGACTGCTGCCAAACGCATATGCAGATCCAGAGGCGGCGGCAGATTTTCGGCGGTATACCGAACCCACGCTACGCGGGAAGAAGAAACGCATTTTGGCAGAGGTACGCTCTGGGTTAGAGGTGCTCGTGGATGAAGATCATGCAGGCGTCATCGAAGATCTCAACCCCGAAAATTGGTTATTAGCGATTAATGATCTGCGCTTAGCGCTCTCTATACGGTTAGAGATCACCCCCGAATCTTTCGATCTCTTTGAAACTCTTTCAGACGACGATCCGCAGAAACCGATTTATGCGGTGTATTTCTGGCTCGGGTGGATGCAAGAGAACCTGCTCACCCTGCTCGCTGGCGGCTAGAATGCTCAGGTGTCCGACGCAACTTCTCTAGCTC
>DAIMCZ010000022.1:0-5642 GCA_036726125.1 Candidatus Nanopelagicaceae bacterium | reverse complement strand
ACCCTGCTCGCTGGCGGCTAGAATGCTCAGGTGTCCGACGCAACTTCTCTAGCTCCCATTGGAGTTTTCGACTCTGGCTTAGGTGGACTTACAGTGGCACGGGCCATTATTGATCAACTTCCAGGTGAGTCGATCATTTACGTCGGAGATAACGCACGTGGTCCATACGGCCCTCGTCCACTTGCCGAGGTGCGCTCCTTCACCCTTGAGATAATGGATGAGTTAGTCGCGGCAGGCGTCAAGGCGATCGTCATTGCATGCAATACCGCCAGCTCTGCCACTCTGCGCGATGCTCGTGAGCGCTATGAAATTCCGGTTCTTGAGGTAATCCAGCCTGCAGCCCGTCGCGCGGTCTCCGCCACCCGCTCTGGTCGAGTGGGAGTTATCGGAACAAATGCCACCATCGAATCCGGCTCTTATTTGGATGCCTTCGCCGCAGCCCCTCAACTGACTATTACCTCCGTCGCCTGCCCAGCCTTTGTGGAATTTGTAGAACGTGGAGAGACCTCCGGACCAGCCATCACCGCAGTCGCTCGCGAGTATCTCCAACCCCTCATCGATGCAGATGTCGACACCTTGGTACTCGGTTGCACTCACTACCCGCTCCTTACTGGCGTGATTTCCTATGTCATGGGGGATAACGTCACCCTCGTTTCCAGCGCAGAAGAGACGGCGAAGGATTTATATCGCACTCTGGTGGAGAGGGATCTACTTAACGAGTCAGGCGCCCCTACATATAAGTTCATAGCCACCGGCGATACGGATTCATTTAGCAAATTGGCGCGCAGATTCTTAGGCCCAGAGGTACACAAGGTCGAAGGACATATCTAAGAGTTCGTATTCGCATTCAACCTATTGAGGAGCAGAGAAAATAATGAGTCAACGTCTAGAAAATCGCGCCACCGATCAACTGCGCCCCATCACATTTACCCGCAACTGGTTGAAAAATGCCGAGGGTTCCGTCCTTGTTGAGTTTGGAAATACTCGCGTTCTCTGCGTCGCCTCATTTACTCCAGGTGTTCCACGCTGGTTAACTGGCAAGGGCCAAGGTTGGGTGACAAGTGAGTACGCCATGCTTCCGCGCGCTACGCACACTCGCTCTGATCGCGAAAGCGTGAAGGGAAAATTGGGTGGCAGAACTCAAGAGATCTCTCGCTTGGTAGGTCGCTCATTGCGCGCCGTCGTCGATACCCACGCACTGGGTGAGAACACAATTGTTATTGACTGTGATGTATTGCAAGCCGATGGCGGTACGCGCACCGCTGCGATCACAGGTGCCTATGTCGCGCTCGCTGATGCAATCACTTGGGCAAAGGGCAAAGGTCACATCATCGGCGATCGCCAGCCGATTCGCCAATCAGTCGCTGCAGTGAGTGTTGGAATTATTAAGGGCGTACCCATGCTCGATCTCTGTTATGAAGAGGATGTCGATGCAGATACCGATATGAATATCGTCTGCACGGGAGATGGAAAATTCGTCGAGGTGCAAGGAACTGCCGAAGGAACACCATTTGATCGCGCTCTCCTCAATCAACTCCTTGATCTTGGAGTTGCCGGTTGCGCTGAACTCACCGCGCTGCAAGCGGCGGCCCTGGCTTAAAAGCGATGCACGCACAAGAGAGTTCTGCCAAGAAGGTCGTATTAGCGACTCGCAATCTCGGCAAGGTCGAAGAGTTTGAGCGGATGCTCAATGAGGCGAACTTAAATATTCAAGTTCTCGGGCTGCGAGATTTCCCTGAGATGCCCGATGTCGAGGAGACTGGCACCAGCTTCGCAGAAAATGCTCTCCTTAAGGCCGAACAGATCGCTGCTTATACGGGGCTGCCAGCCCTTGCTGATGACAGTGGACTCTGCGTAGATGCTCTGGGAGGAGCGCCAGGCATCTTCTCTGCCCGTTGGGCCGGTACGCACGGAGATGATCAAGCAAACTTAATTAAGGTGTTGCGCGAAATTGCAGAGCTAGGCGACCCGCCATTGGGAGCTCGATTTAAATGCGCAGTCGCCCTAGTAATTCCCAAAGGGCACATTTCGGGCGCACAGGAGGTTATTCGTGAGGGCGAAATTCTTGGCGAATTGGTACTCGAACCGCGCGGCACAAATGGCTTCGGCTACGACCCCATCTTTCAACCATCGGGGTACACCCAGACAACCGCCGAACTTCCATCCGAGGTAAAGGATCGCATTAGCCATCGCGGAAGAGCGCTACAAGCAATACTTCCTGAGTTAATTCGCCTTTTATAAGCGCTGCTCGTGCGTGGACTACCCAGAAGTTCAATTTAACTAAGGTACGATTTTCTTATTAGTGCAACCGCCCTGAACACAGGGCTATTGAAATTTACTTGAGGAGTCACCGTGGCAGTCAAAAAGACCGCTCAGAAGTCCGTCGCCAAGAAGGCCCCCGCTAAAAAAGCTGTCGCTGAGAAGGGCGCAACCAAGAAGGTTGCTCCTAAGAAAGTCGTAGCGAAGCAGGCCACTTCTAAGGGCGCTCCCGTTAAAAAGGTCGCCGCCAAAAAGGCAGTAGCTAAGAAAGTGGTCGCCAAGAAGGCAGTAGCCAAAAAGGCAGTAGCCAAGAAGGCTCCAGCCAAAAAAACCGCTTCTAAGAAGGTCGCCGCAGTCGCAACGACAGCCGCAACCCCTGTCGTGACAATCAGCTCAGCCAACCCCGCCGTCCAGATCGACGCTACCTCTGCTCCTGTAGTCGCCACTCCCGCCCCAAAGCCGGTCGGCACCAACCCTAAATCTTCTTCACGCGTTGTTCTCTGGGTGGTAATCGGCGTAATTGCAATTGCCGTGCTTGTTGTAGCGCGTAATCACAAGACAACTACCCCTGACACCACCTCTACTGCGACACCTGCGGCCACCGCGACAGATACTTCTGCAGCGACCCCTAGTGCAATGGCATCTGACACTTCTTCTCCTGCAAGCATCTCGGTCGCCTCCGCGGCCCCATCCGCGGCCACAACGCCAGCCAGTGCCTCTGCAGCCTCTGATTTAGCCCCAGTCGGAATCGTCGCGCACTACACCGCTACCGGTGCAACCATCTTCTGGTCTCCAGCACCAGGCGCAACAGGTCTTACAACCTACAACGTAGAAGCATCCAACAGTGGTGGCGCATTTAAGTTGATCGCAACAATTCCTGCGACCCAACTCTCCCTCGACGTTACCAAGGGAGGAACAACGGGATGGACTTCATTTAAGATCTCGGCCGTCTACTCCGATGGAAACACGGTTGCTGGAAAGATCTTTGGTCTTCCTGGGCAATTCGCTTAATTCTGTAAAACTTTCAAACTCACCTCGCTTACTCAGGAGGTGAGTTTTTTATTGCTGCAACGCTTCTAGAATCGCGCCGACGTAAACAGTGCTCCCGCTTTCGCTGAGATGTACACCGTCAGGTCCGAAGTATTCGGGATGTCCCTGCGAGATTGTCGCCCAATCAACGAGGTGGGCCTGCGGGAAGTCAGCGATCACCGTTCGAATGATCCGATTATTGTCATCACGCCATGGCCGCGGTACCGCTGTATCAACAACAATCATCTTGGGTTGGTTCTGTAGGAGTCCCAAGAGTGTTCGTACATCGCTCTCAGTCAGATGGTTGTTATTTCCCAGATCGAAGATCACCGGTGATTTCGCTAGACCGCTCTTATCGCTCTGCACCACCTGAATTAATTCGCCGATCTGTCTTCCCACTCGGGCATTGATCAGCGCAATTGGAAAGTGGCTCTGTAACTTCTCGCGAATGCCGAGGATTATCGAATCTCCCGTTACCCAAAGCCCTGGGGTACCCACTGGCGTTGCAGTCGGAGTAGTTGTTGGAGCGGAGGCTCCTGAAGTAGATGCGGGATGAGAAGGTGGCGTAGCCGCGGAGGTAACCCTGGCGTTGATTGAGTCTTGATGGAGAGCGGCGAAAGATGCCCCGGTGGTGGATGCGATAACGGTGATGGCACCTACCAGAATCCAACTCCGCTGCACCCGCTGCACAGATTTGCTGCGATATTTCATGCCGCGCAACCAGTTGGTGAGCTCTCCGCGGCGGATCGGGATTTCTACCCAACGTAGCGAGATATCGGCAAGCGCGATTACGATCAAGATGCGTGCGGAATTTATTGCCCAGTTCGCTCCAGCTAAATCAACGTTGGGCCTCGTCACCTGGAAGATAATCCAATGCCACAAATAGATTCCGTAAGAACGTTGACCGATCCAGAGAATTGGTCGCGCGCTTAGTAAGGGTGCGAATCTAGATGCAGGATGCACCAAGGAGGTGATTGTGGCGGCGCCGAAGAGAGCGGCTAAGGGGAAAGCAATCCTGTAGAGCGCCGGATTGGATTCATCAATGAAGAAGAAAGAGCAGAGTAGTCCGAGTAAACCCACCACTCCGATTCCATCGACAAAATCTTGGGCGCGCTCTGAAATCTGCTTATTGAGGTTTGCAGGCACCCAACTGACAGCAAGTGCTGCTCCAATAAAGAGGCCCAAACTATGTGTGTCAGTGCCGAAATAAATATGGCTGATCTGATTTGTAGAGCTGGAGTCAACACGGAGCGAATAAATAAAGAGGGCAAGACCTGAGATGAAGGCAATTACGAGGGAGGCTCGTGCCACCATCTTCTTTCCCAAGTAACGCAGGATTCCCAAGAGGATGAGCGGCCAAAGAATGTAGAACTGCACCTCAACGGCCAGCGACCAGGTGTGTTGCAAGAGAGGAGGTCTTCCAATTGCTTGAAAATAATCTTGATGTACCGCAACGAGATGCCAGTTCTCACTTCCGGTTAACACATATGGAAGATCATTCAAGAAGCGGTGAATTGCGTCGGGCTTCCAAGCGGCGATGATAAATGTAGTGCCGATCAACAGAAAGATGAGCGGGGGGAGTAGGCGACGGACGCGGGCCCAATAGAACTCGCGCAGATCAAGTGCACTCTTGCTCATGATCGAATCGAGCATCAATCGAGTAATGACGTAGCCACTTATTACAAAGAAGAGGTCGACCCCTAGGAAGCCACCCGGAATCCACGTGATTCCCAAGTGATAAAGGATTACTGCACTTACGGCTAGAGCTCGAAGCCCATCGATCGGTGCGATGTAGCGGGAGGGTTTAACCGCCATTACTTGCGCTTAGGCGGTCTTCCAACACTCTTACGGGTTGGGGCAGCTGGTTTTGCAGCGGCTCGAACATAAGGGCGAGTGGTCGCTGCGGTAGTTTCGCGCTTACTTGCAGGCTCGCTCTTCTCTGCAGCTGGCGCAGTGGTTTGGGCGAAATCTTTCTCTTTAGGACGATTGCTCTCGTCGAGGGCCCCCTCGACGCTCGCTCCCAAGGTAGAGAGGCGTTCAAATGCTGTCGATAGACGGCTACGCGCTTGGCGAATTCCTTCTTCTGCGGTGAGCAGCGCTTGGTGTTGAATCTTCTGCAGGCGCTCTGACTCTTCAACCGCACTAGTCAGCCAATTCTTAAAGTTCGCGATATCGGCGGTTGCCTCAGCAATCACGCGCTCTGCTTCGCGCTTTGCAGATGAGGTAATCGTGTTCGCCTCGCGCTGCTTGGCTTCGATCAACTCTTGTGCGCTTTTGGTCGCCTTAGCGAGAGCCTCCTTCGCCTCGAACTCGGCAGTTTCAATATATTTCCGTCCGCGACCTTCAGCGCTCTG
>DAIMCZ010000021.1:0-15974 GCA_036726125.1 Candidatus Nanopelagicaceae bacterium | reverse complement strand
CTCCTGAATCACATCTTCTTGAGCCTTCTGTAAGGGAGCCAGAGCTGCTCCGCCTCTCGGTCGCCGCCGTTGCCCGTCGCTTGGGCGTCGCCCCGGGAACGCTACGGACGTGGGATCGACGCTACGGCCTCGGGCCAACAGAGCGCACTGCTGGAGAACACCGTAAGTACTCGAAGGCGGATCTGGCGCGCCTGCTCTATATGCACAAATTGGTCATTTCGGGCGTTTCACCTGCCGAGGCTGCACAACTGGCGGTTAACCATGTCGACGACGCCCCAAGCCTTGAGCTCGCCTCACTTCCCTTAGTCGATACCGAATTGGTCAGCGCTCTCTTGCGAGCAGCCCAAGCGCTGGACCGACTAGCGGTAGAACAGATCATTCGGACCCGGATCAATGAAGATGGAACGGCTTTGACCTGGACCAATCTGCTCGTACCGATGCTCTCCTTGATCGGCGAAGAGTGGCAACGCAGTGGCGAAGGAATTGCTAGCGAACATATGGTCTCTGAAGTCATCAAGAAAGTTTTGAGTGAGCGAATCTTTGTTGAGAAGCCACGCAATGAGTTGCCGGCCCTCTTGGCCTGCGTCGGTGAAGAGATGCACTCTCTCGCCATAACTGCGCTCGCTGCAGCGCTCGCCGAAGAGGATATTCAGGTGCAGTTCCTCGGTGCGCGCACTCCCGTGGAAGCGATCGGCGAGGTTGTTCGGCGCACCGCTCCGCCTGCGATCTTCCTCTGGGCGCAACTGCCCGAGAACGCCCTCATCTCAAAGTTAGCGACGCTTCCCGTAGTGCGTCCAACGCCACGAATTATTCTCGGCGGCCCCGGATGGGAAGGCACAGAGTGGGATGGCGCCTTCTTCGCTCCTGATTTGATAGCGGCCTGCAATGAGATCTCGCACGCGCTCGGGCTGCAGAGCGGTGCGCTTTAAAGGGAGTTATTTCTAACCCCTAGACTTACCCAATGATGGATAAGGCCCGAGACAAAGTCATCCTTTTGGGTCTGACCTACGATGATGTCCTGCTCCTTCCTGACGCCTCAGAGGTGGTTCCGAGCGAGGTCAACACCGAAACGCGTCTGACCCGCAACATCACCCTCTCAGTTCCAGTCATCTCTTCTGCGATGGATACTGTTACCGAGTCTGCGATGGCAATCGCGATGGCTAAGGCTGGCGGAATTGGAATCTTGCACCGCAACTTGGCGATCGCCGATCAAGTTGAGCAGGTGAAGTTAGCGAAGGCGCACGGTCTGGTTGGCGCCGCAGTTGGGGTTGGAGAAGATGGCTATACCCGCGCCGTCGCGCTGATTGCAGCAGGTGTCGATGTCATCGTTGTTGATACAGCACATGGCCATCACCGCGGAGTCCT
Organism: Candidatus Nanopelagicaceae bacterium; assembly: GCA_036726125.1. Classification (GTDB taxonomy): domain Bacteria; phylum Actinomycetota; class Actinomycetes; order Nanopelagicales; family Nanopelagicaceae; genus PALSA-747. The sequence continues at coordinate 14,609 of DAIMCZ010000021.1, read as the reverse complement.
GGATGCGGTTTCTCGAATTAAGAAAGATTTTCCTCAGATCGAGTTAATCGGCGGCAACGTTGCTACTCGTGCCGGAGCTCAGGCGTTGATTAACGCGGGTGTGGATGCAGTCAAAGTAGGCGTGGGTCCAGGATCAATCTGTACAACTCGCGTTGTCGCCGGTGTAGGCGTCCCACAGCTCACCGCAATTATGGAGGCGCACAAGGCCTGTGTAACCGCTGGCATTCCTCTGATCGCCGACGGCGGTTTACAGCACTCCGGTGATATCGCCAAGGCGATCGTCGCCGGCGCAGACACGGTGATGCTCGGGTCCCTGCTTGCGGGCTGCGATGAATCCCCAGCCGATCTGATTGAGATCAATGGCAAGAAGTACAAGGGGTACCGCGGAATGGGCTCTCTCGGGGCGATGCAATCGCGCGGCGAGCAGAAGTCGTACTCCAAGGATCGCTATATGCAAGATGATGTTTTAGCTGAAGATAAGTTGGTTCCTGAAGGCATCGAAGGCAAGGTGAAATACAGCGGACCAGTATCGGCTGTCGTCCACCAGTTAGTTGGCGGCCTCCGTTCTGGAATGGGATACGCCGGCGCAGCTAACATCGCAGAGCTCAAGAGCAAAGGCCAACTAATTCAAATCACGGCAGCAGGTCTGCAAGAGAGCCATCCACATGACATCTTCGATGTAGCAGATGCACCTAACTATCGCGGCGCTAAATAGGCCACGGAAAGCACTGAGGAATCGCAATGAATGAGATAGAAATCGGACCCGGGAAGCGCGCCCATATCGCCTACTCCTTTGACGATATTGCGATCGTTCCAAGCCGTCGTACCCGCGACCCCGAAGAGGTCTCCATTCAATGGCAGATCGATGCGTACAAATTTGCACTTCCTATGCTCGCCGCTCCAATGGATTCGGTCGTCTCACCAGAGACCGCTATTGCAATTGGCAAACTCGGTGGCCTTGGAGTCCTTAATTTAGAGGGGCTCTGGACGCGCCACGAAGATCCTCGCATCCAACTCGGCGAGATCGCATCACTCCCACAAGAGCAGGCAATCTCTCGTATGCAAGAGTTGTATGCCGCTCCTATTCAGCCTGAACTCATCAAATCTCGCATCGCCGAAATTCGTGCCGCAGGCGTTACTGTCGCTGCAGCCCTCTCACCGCAACGCACAGCTGAGTTACATGAGGTAGTTGTAAAGGCTGGAGTAGATCTCTTTGTTATCCGGGGCACAACTGTCAGCGCCGAGCACGTATCATCAAAGACCGAACCACTTAATTTAAAGAAATTTATTTACGAACTCGACGTCCCTGTGATCGTCGGTGGCTGCGCTACAGCAACAGGTGCGCTGCACTTAATGCGGGCGGGTGCCGCTGGTGTGCTTGTCGGATTTGGTGGCGGAGCCGCGCATACAACGCGCACCGTGTTGGGAATTGCTGTACCTATGGCATCGGCCGTTGCCGAAGTAGCCTCAGCTCGCCGCGACTACATGGATGAATCCGGTGGCCGCTACGTGCACGTTATTGCAGATGGATCTGTCGGACGGAGCGGAGATATCGCCAAGGCGATCGCATGCGGCGCCGATGCAGTCATGATGGGAAGTCCGCTAGCGCGCGCCGTTGAAGCACCCGGCAAGGGATGGCACTGGGGAGCGGAAGCACATCACTCCGAACTTCCGCGCGGAGATAGAGTCCACGTCGGGACGGTGGGAACTTTGCAGGAGATCCTCACCGGACCTTCTCACACTGCGGATGGCTCTATGAACCTCTTTGGCGCGCTGCGTCGTGGAATGGCCACCTCTGGCTACTCCGATCTCAAAGAGTTCCAGCGCGTAGAAGTCGTTATTCACCGTGCCTGATCTCGTACTGGTCGTTGATTTCGGCGCACAGTACGCACAGCTGATCGCGAGGCGCGTCAGGCAGGCGAATGTTTACTCTGAGATAGTCCCCTCGTCGATTTCGGTAGCAGAGATCCTGGCCAAAGCTCCCAAGGCGATAATCCTCAGCGGTGGACCATCGAGTGTCTACGCAGCAGGCGCTCCTACTATCGACCCTTCACTCTTCGAACAGGGCATTCCAACCTTCGGAATCTGTTACGGCTTTCAGGTTATGGCAGCAGCTCTCGGAGGAGTAGTTACTCAGACAGGTAAGTCAGAGTTTGGTCGCACCTCGATGCAGCACGACGGAAATTCCAAATTGCTTGGTGGGTTGAATAGAGATTCACGAGTCTGGATGAGCCACGGTGACTCTGTCACCACAGCCCCAATCGGCTTTACGGCTACGGCTCATACCGACGATACGCCGATCGTCGCATTTGAAAATGGCGATGCCTCTCTAGCGGGCGTGCAATTTCACCCAGAAGTTCTTCACTCTGAAAATGGTCAAGAGATTCTGCGCCGCTGGTTGATAGATATCGTTGGATGCCAACCAACTTGGACGAGTGAAAATATTGTTGCGACAGAGGTCAAGAAGATTCAAGAGTTAGTTGGAGATCGACATGTAATCTGCGGATTATCTGGCGGCGTTGACTCTGCTGTTGCAGCTGCGATTGTGCAGAAGGCAATTGGACATCAACTTACCTGCGTCTTTGTTGATCATGGATTGTTGCGCGAAGGCGAAGCTGAACAAGTCGAAGAGGATTTTGTTGCAGCAACGGGAGTTGCACTCAAGGTCGTTGATGCTCGCGAAACCTTTATGGCTGCGCTTGCAGGAGTAACTGATCCGGAGAGCAAGCGAAAAATAATTGGCGCAGAATTTATTCGCGCCTTTGAAGGCGCTGCTCGAGAAATTTCAGAGCACGAAAGCGTTGATTTCTTAGTACAAGGCACTCTCTATCCGGATGTTGTTGAATCCGGCGGAGGCACTGGCACAGCAAACATTAAGTCGCATCACAATGTTGGCGGGCTACCTGACGATCTGCAATTCACGCTCATCGAACCGCTTCGCACTCTCTTTAAGGATGAGGTGCGTGAAGTAGGCATAGAACTTGGACTTCCTGGGGAAATAGTATGGCGTCAACCCTTCCCGGGTCCGGGTCTTGCCATTCGCATCATCGGTGAAGTTACTGAGAATCGTCTTAGTATTCTGCGGAAAGCCGATTTGATAGCTCGCGAGGAGTTAAAATTAGCGGGTCTAGATCGAGAGATCTGGCAATGTCCAGTTGTACTACTTGCAGATGTACGAAGTGTAGGTGTGCAGGGAGATGGTCGAACTTATGGCCATCCCATTGTGCTTCGCCCGGTCTCGAGTGAAGATGCAATGACAGCAGACTGGAGTCGATTGCCGTATGACGTGCTCGAAAAAATTTCGACACGTATTACAAATGAAGTGCGAGAAGTAAACAGAGTGACACTCGACATCACGAGTAAGCCACCTGGAACTATTGAGTGGGAGTAACAGTGACGATCAACAAGAGGGCAATGACGCTCTGTTCGGTGCTTGGTCTTGCGCTCTTTTTTTCCGGAACCGTCGATGTTAGCGCTGGCTTGGCATCCGAGAACCACTCTCCTCGGCCAACTGCTCATGCTACTCCATCCCCACGTACTTCAATATCTTCGCGAGCTACAACTAACTTTGTCGCCACAAATCCAAGCGGTCCATTGACAGCTCAAGCCAGTTCGAGCAATTGCGTCAAGACCAACTCTGTTGCGCACAACCCACTCAAAGTTGGATACCCCGATCCAAAGGTCGCAATGGTTGATCGAGTATTTACTCTCAACACAAACTGCGGAGCAATCACCTTCAAAGCCTTCGGGAAGAAGGCAACCGCAACTGTCATTGCTATGACATTTCTAGCTAAGAGTGGCTACTTTGATCACTCACTCTGTCATCGCCTGACCACCGCATCAATTTATGTATTGCAATGTGGTGACCCAACCGCCAGCGGCTCAGGTGGTCCGCCATTTAGCTACCGCGATGAGAACCTTCCAGCCGACGCACCTAATGATTACCCCGCTGGCACCATCGCGATGGCCAACTCTGGACCCAACACCAACGGCAGCCAGTTCTTCATCGTCTATAAAGACACGTACCTGCCTCCTTCATACACAATCTGGGGCCAAGTTACATCTGGCCTCGATATCGTGAAGCAGGTCGCTGCAGCTGGAGTTGTTGGCGGCGGAACTGATGGCACGCCAAAGCAGACCATTGCTATCGAATCGGTGAGCGTTAAATAACTCTCTTAACCGAGAGTGACGATCTTGAAAGTTTCGGCCATCCGGCCATTTGTTAATCCGACGGACTCACCGCTGCGGGTACCCCATTCGCGGATCCGCTCTTCAAAACCCTCCATATGTGCCGTCTGACTAGCGTGTGCGGCTAGCGCCTGCATCTTGAGATGGAAGGTGTCAGTGATATCGACGTGGTGATCGTTGCCCTCAGCCATCATGACCCAAGCCTCTTTGATGTTCCAAGGCTCAAGACCCTCTTCATGCAGCAGATCCTCGAAGGCGAAGCGATTTCCTGAATCTGGATAGATCGCTTGGATCGAAGCTTCACCGGCGGCTAGGTGGTCAGGGTGGCTGGCGCCGAGACGATTCCAGTTGCGCTCTGGGCTTTGGATCAACATACGTTGTGGGCGCACCTTCCGAATAACGCGGACAATATCTTTACGAAGTTCGATTGTCGGTGCGAGCCAACCATCGCGATAATCCAGGAAATGGATATCGGTGACGCCGAGAATTGCGCCGGCTTCGGTCTGCTCTCTGCGGCGAATCTGCTTCATCTCTTCGCGAGTGATCGTCGCATCGATTCCGCCTTGATCGCCATTGGTGCAGATGCAATAGGAGATTGCAATTCCTTTAGCCGCCCATTGTGCGATCGTTCCACCCGCTCCGAAATCAAGGTCATCGGGGTGAGCTGTTACAACGAGAATGCGTTCTACTTCGCTATCGAGCATAGGTTCCATGCTGTCATCCTACCTAGTCAGGGTTAATAGATAGACTCGGATTTATGTCATTACTAGAGGGCCTCAACCCGCAACAGCGGGTTGCTGTTACTCATCAAGGCAGCCCGCTCCTGGTAGTCGCTGGTGCAGGTTCGGGTAAAACTCGGGTCTTGACTCGACGAATTGCCTATTTATTGGCGGAGCGCGGAGTCGCCCCCTACGAGGTTTTAGCGATCACCTTCACAAATAAGGCGGCGGCCGAGATGAAGGAGCGCGTTGCGGATCTGGTTGGTGAACGCGCGAAGGCGATGTGGGTCTCTACATTTCACTCTGCCTGCGTCCGAATCTTGCGCCAAGAGGCATCGCGAATTGGCTACTCCAACTCATTTACGATTTATGACTCTAGCGACAGCGTTCGTCTACTAACGGTCATTATTCGCGAACTCAACCTTGATTCAAAGCAATACTCAGCGCGCGCCATCCAGGGAGTTATATCGGCGGCTAAGAATGAGTTGATTGGGCCGGCAGATTACGCAAACCAGACCACCAACCACTTTGAAGAGATCATCGCGCAGATATTTGCGCTCTACCAAAAGCGCTTAGCCGCGGCCAATGCTATGGATTTTGATGACCTCATTGGAAAGACGGTCGATATCTTGCAACGCTTTCCTGAAGCGCGCGCTCGCTATCGTTCGCGCTTCCGCCATATCTTGGTCGATGAGTATCAAGATACCAATCACGCGCAGTACATACTTATTCGCGAGCTCGTCGGGGTTCCACAAGAGAACTTTCCCCTCGCCGAACTATGTGTCGTAGGTGATGCCGACCAATCTATCTACGCCTTTCGCGGTGCAAATATCCGCAATATTCTGCAATTTGAAGAGGACTATCCCAACGCGACCACAGTTCTACTCGAACAAAATTATCGCTCGACGCAAAATATTCTCACCGCTGCAAATGCGGTTATTGCAAATAACGAGGGACGCAAGGAGAAGAAGCTCTGGTCCGAAGAGGGCGCTGGCGAAGCGATCACTGGATTCGTCGCCGAGAGCGAACATGACGAGGCCGGTTTCGTTGTCAATGAGATCCGCCGCCTGCGCGATACAGGGGAGTCCAACCCAGGAGATACTGCGATCTTCTATCGCACCAATGCCCAATCACGTGTCTTCGAAGAGACCTTCTTGCGCTCTGCAATTCCCTACAAAGTGGTGGGAGGCGTGCGCTTTTACGAGCGCAAAGAGGTAAAGGACTTTCTTGGATATCTGCGGGTACTCGTAAATCCCGAAGATGAGATCTCCTTGCGCCGCATTATTAATACCCCCAAGCGCGGAATTGGCGATAGGGCGTTGGATGTCATTGATCTCCACGCGGCCACCACCGGGATCTCTTTTTGGCGAGCTCTCTGCGATGCGGCGCACGCACCCGGAATTCCCGCTCGCTCCTTGGTCGCTATTCAAGATTTCATCCACCTTCTAGATTCCCTCCGCACTCTTGTAGAGGCAAATACCAAACCCTCTTCCATCGCGCAGGCGGTTCTCGAGCAGAGCGGCCTTTTGGCGGAGCTCGTCAATAGCGTCGATCCGCAGGACGAAGGGCGGGTCGAGAACCTTCAGGAGTTAGTCTCGGTCGCCACCGAGTATGAAGAGTCGGAATTAGATGATGGCGAGGAGATCTCGCTCTCCGGCTTCTTAGAGGATGTCTCCCTCGTGGCAGATTCAGATCAGATTCCCGACGGGGCTGATCACGGTGGTGTAGTCACGATGATGACCCTGCATACCGCAAAGGGTTTGGAGTTCCCCACGGTCTTTCTCACTGGAATGGAGGAGGGAATCTTCCCCCATTCGCGCACCCTCGGAGAGCGCTCTGAAATCGAGGAGGAGCGCCGCTTGGCCTATGTGGGGGTTACTCGAGCTCGTAAACGGCTCTACCTCTCTCGCGCCGAATATCGCTCCTCATGGGGTGCGCCGACCTACAACCCACCATCCAGGTTCCTTGCCGAAATTCCCGAAGAGGTGATCTCATGGAACACCCCTTCCGCCGCCCCTGCTCCGCGAGGAGCCGCCCCGCGCCGCTTTGGACCTCCGCCTCGCGCCACAGGTAAGAAGGTAGAGAGCGCGATCGTTCTCGCAGTTGGAGATCGTGTGTCGCACGACACATTCGGTCTAGGAAAAGTGGTTGCGGTAAATGGTGAAGGCGACCGCGCGGAGGCGACCATCGATTTCGGCAGCTCCGGGGAGAAACGCTTGCTCTTGCGCTACGCACCAGTCGAACGCCTTTAGAAGCACACGTCGATGGCAAGTAGGATTTGCGTCGGTAGTCACTCTCTTACAATCTAAAGATCGGGGTTGCGCGTGGATCTCTTTGAGTATCAAGCTCGAGATCTCTTTGAAGCTCATAACATTCCAGTTCTCGCCGGCGCAGTAGCAACTACTGCCGATGATGCCGAGCGCGCAGCTGCAACAATGGGTGGAAAAGTTGTCGTTAAGGCACAAGTAAAAGTTGGTGGCCGCGGCAAAGCCGGTGGAGTGAAGCTCGCTGTTGATGCAGCCGACGCTCGCGTCAAGGCAGAGGCAATTCTTGGAATGGATATTAAGGGTCACACCGTACATAAGGTGATGATCGCTCAGGCGGCTCCGATCGCTGAAGAGTATTACATGGCAATTCTGCTCGATCGTGCCAATCGCAACTTCTTGGTCATGGCCTCGGTTGCTGGTGGAATGGAGATCGAAGAGGTCGCACACACTCAGCCTGAAAAGTTGGCGCGCGTAGGCATCGATCCCAACGTAGGAATTTCTCACGAGAAGGCGCTCGAGATCGTCAAAGCGGGACAGTTCCCGGAAGGCGTACAGAGCGAGGTAGCAGATGTACTTCTCAAGTTGTGGGCCGCCTTTGTAGCGGAAGACGCCACCTTGATGGAGATCAATCCACTCGTGAAGACTGAAGATGGTCGGATCATTGCCCTTGATGGCAAGGTCACTCTCGACGACAACGCCGAGTTCCGTCACCCCAGCCACGAGGCTCTCGTTGATCATGCATCAGCCAATCCACTTGAGGCAGCGGCAAAAGAGAAGAACCTCAACTATGTAAAGCTGGATGGCGAAGTTGGAATTATTGGAAATGGTGCGGGTCTCGTCATGAGTACCCTCGATGTGGTCGCATATGCTGGCGAAAAATATGGCGTAAAACCAGCGAATTTCTTGGATATTGGCGGGGGTGCATCGGCCGAAGTGATGGCCAATGGTCTCTCCATCATTCTCGGCGACCCTGACGTTCGTAGCGTCTTTGTAAATGTCTTCGGCGGAATCACCGCATGTGATGCTGTCGCTAATGGAATCGTGCAAGCGCTCGAGATTTTGGGCGATAAGGCCACCAAGCCCATCGTTGTTCGTCTCGATGGAAATAACGTTCTTGAAGGACGCAGAATCCTCAATGAAGCGGCGCACCCACTGGTGCAACAGTTAGACACCATGGATGGGGCAGCAGCAAAGGCTGCAGAATTGGCGGCGAAGTAAATGGCAATCTTCATCAATAAAGATACGAAGGTCATCGTCCAAGGCATGACTGGATCAGAGGGAACAAAGCACACCGGTCGCATGCTGAAGTACGGCACCAATATTGTTGGTGGAGTTACCCCAGGCAAGGGTGGACAGAGCGTTGAGATTGAAGGGAAGACTCTTCCTGTATTTAATAGCGTCGCTGAAGCGATCGCTGCCACCGGTGCAAATGCATCTGTTGTATTCGTTCCGCCTAAGTTTGCAAAGGGCGCCGTAATGGATGCGATTGATGCAGCACTTCCACTCGTAGTCGTGATTACCGAGGGAATTCCTGTTCATGACACAGCAGTCTTTTATGCGCATGCAGTAGCAAAGGGAAGGACACGCATCGTCGGTCCAAACTGCCCAGGGTTGATCAGCCCCGGCCTCTCAAACATCGGCATCATTCCTGGTGACATCACCGGACCTGGACGCATCGGTCTGGTGTCAAAGTCCGGAACGCTGACCTATCAAATGATGTACGAATTGCGTGATTTCGGATTTAGTACCGCAGTTGGTATCGGTGGAGATCCAATCATCGGAACCACACACATCGACTGCCTTAAAGCATTTCAAGATGATCCAGATACCGATGCAATTGTGATGATCGGTGAAATCGGCGGCGATGCCGAAGAGCGCGCCGCTGCATTTATCGCCTCGTACGTCACCAAGCCGGTTGTCGGTTATGTTGCAGGTTTCACAGCCCCTGAAGGTAAGACAATGGGCCACGCTGGAGCGATCGTCTCTGGTTCGTCCGGCACCGCTGAGGCAAAGAAGGTGGCTCTTGAAGCTGCGGGAGTCAAAGTTGGCAAGACGCCAAGTGAGACAGCAGCGCTCATGCGCGCCATCCTTAACGGCTAAGTAATGGTTTCACGCGCTCTCGGGGTCTCTTTTAGGCAGGCCCTGCGGAGCGTCGCGCTCACGCTCTTTCCACTCGCCTTTATCGCGCTCTTCAGTTGGGCGAGTGCGGGGACGATTGCAGGCAATACAAGTGATCCGGTGCGCGCCTCGGCCTGGCTCTACCTCGGTACTCATCTCATCCCTTTTAGCGTGCCAGGTGGGAAGTTAACGCTGCTCCCGCTGCTCGCCGTTATTTATCCGATGTGGGCTATTCGTCGGGGACTTCCGAACGTTGAGGAGGCATTTTCGAAACTCAATGGGGCGCGCATTATTTACTCGCTCTGGTATGCCATCCTCTCGGAGGTACTTGCGCTCGCCTCTATTCACCACGGCATTTCAGCCAATCTCTACTTAACACCGGTTATGACATTCGTGATTGCCATGGTTGCTACCGCGAGATTTGAGCGTGCCCACACGCGGATTTATTACTTTGCGCTCTACCTCTTCTCGATCGCGCTCGGAATCGGCGCAATAGCTTTTGCAATCTCACTCCAAGGACATTTCAAGGAGATCAAGAGTATCTCCGTGGTTCTGAGTGCTGGAGTAGTTGGGGGAATTTTGCTGACTTTGCTCCAACTGCTCTACCTTCCCAATATTGCGATCTCATCTATCTCGTACCTAACAGGAGTGGGGTTCTCCTTCGGAGCACATACGACCGTAAGCGGAGCCCACATTACTTTGGGACAGGTCCCAGCTCTTCCCTTCGTTGCCGGCCTGCCAACAGGGGTGCATCGAGATTTAAAATACGGACTCCTCTTCTGGTTTTTACTCTTCGCGCTGCTCTTTATCTTTGCGCAGTTGCGCCGCGAGCCGCTGCTCAATCTAACCCGCCGCGTTATTGCAGAAGGTGCCCGCCTCTTCACCACCCTTGCGATCATCGCCTTTCTTTCGGCAGGCGAACTCTTAACCAGCCAGTTAAATCCAGTAGGAGTTATCTGGTGGCGCTTGTTGGAGTACCTCGCCGTCGCCTTTGCAATCGCCGCGATAATCGTTCTTGCGCTGCCAGCCGCAGTACGTTCGGTGGTACACAGTGAGTAAGAGAGTTCTGCTCCTCGCCTCGGGTACTGGATCTCTTGCGCAAGCAATCCTGAGTGCGCATCAGAACGGCGAGATTCATGCGCAGTTCGTGGGGTTAGTCAGTGATAAGGACTCTCCAGCACTAGGTGTTGCACGTAGCTACGGCATCCCCGATTTCTATATTCCCATGCGCTCTCCGCGCGAAGAGTGGGACCGTGAAATTTTCGAACGCGTCCAAAGTTTGGCGCCAGATCTTGTAGTCAGCGTAGGTTTTATGCGAATACTTGCTCCGGATTTTGTCTCAGCATTCAAAGTGATCAATACCCACCCTTCGCTTCTTCCACTCTTTCCAGGAGCGCACGCAGTTCGCGATGCCTTGGCAGCTGGGGCGAGCGTCACGGGGACTACGGTGCATTGGGTAGACGCAGGTTTGGATAGCGGGCCGGTCATATCGCAGCAGAGCATCGCGATTCTGCCTGGCGAGGATGAGGAGTCCCTCCATGAGCGCATTAAGATTGCCGAGCGAGCTCTCATCGTCGAGACCCTCGCGGCCTATGCAGAGAGTGGAACGTTGTGAATAATCGAAAGCCAATACGCCGCGCATTGATTAGCGTTTACGACAAGAGTGGTCTACTCGAAATCGGAGAACTCCTCCACAGCGCAGGCGTTGAGATACTTTCAACAGGGTCGACTGCAAAGACATTGGCCGCAGCAGGAATTCCTGTAACTGCAGTCGAGGAGTACACAGGTTTCCCCGAGATGATGGGTGGACGCGTGAAAACTCTGCATCCCAGAATCCACGGCGGAATTCTTGCCGATCAAAATAATCCTGAGCACCTGGCGGCTATCGCAGAGCATGACATCGCGCCTTTTGATCTCATCATTATTAATCTCTATCCCTTTGCGAAGACAGTTGCCAGCGCAGCGGATTTTGCAGAGTGCATCGAACAGATCGATATTGGTGGACCATCCATGTTGCGCGGCGCCGCGAAGAATCATGGCTCCGTCGCAGTTATTTCTGACCCTTCTCAGTACGGACTCTTGCGCAGTGCGATAGAACAAAGTGGATTTACTCTCGCGGAGCGCACGCGCCTGGCCATGGAAGTTTTTCGCACCACTGCTGAGTACGACGCGACAATCGCATCCTGGTTGGGAGATCAACTAGAGGCTGGCGATGAGTGGAAGGCGGCAATCTTCCATCGCATCGCACCTCTTCGTTATGGAGAGAACCCCCATCAAGCGGCGAGCGTTTACGCAAATGCCACTTCTTGGATTGAGCCCGGAATTGCGCAAGCCGTACAACTTCACGGCAAAGAGATGTCCTTTAACAACTACACCGATGCTGATGCAGCGGTGCGAAGTGCTTATGATCATTCTGAACCGTGCGTTGCGATTATTAAGCATGCCAATCCTTGTGGAATAGCAATCGGCGCAGATATCGCCGATGCCTACGTGAAGGCGCATGCCTGCGATCCGGTTTCTGCATTCGGTGGAGTGGTCGCAACAAATCGACCGGTCTCCTTAGCAATGGCGCAGGCGCTCTCTGCTGTCTTCACGGAGGTAGTTATCGCTCCTAGTTACGAAGAGGGTGCTGTTGAAGTTTTGGCGAAGAAACCTTCGATTCGAATTTTGACGCTAGAGCACTACGTCAATTCATCGATCGAACGTCGTCCAATCTCAGGTGGACTCTTAATTCAGCAGAGTGATCTTGTCGATGCACCTGGGGACGATGCGGCTCACTGGAGCCAAGTCTCAGGAGGAGAGATCTCTCCTGAACTTCTCAACGATCTGCAATTTGCCTGGCGCGCGGTACGCGCAGTTAAGAGCAATGCGATCCTCTTGGCGAGTAATGGGGCTTCTGTTGGCGTGGGTATGGGACAGGTAAATCGTGTGGATTCCGCCCGCCTAGCGGTGACCCGCGCGGGTGAGCGCTCCCAAGGTTCCGTCGCAGCGAGTGATGCCTTCTTCCCCTTTGCAGATGGGCTGCAAATTTTGATTGATGCTGGGGTAGTAGCAGTCGTGCAACCAGGTGGAAGCGTTCGGGATGAGGAGGTCATCGCAGCTGCAAAGGCGGCCAGTATCGCAATGTTCTTTACAGGGGTTCGCCACTTCTCGCACGCCTAGTTAGAATGCAACCATGAGCGCGCAGATTCTCGATGGTAAGGCCACCGCGAAAGCGATCAAGGAAGAGTTAGCCTGTGTTGTAGCGGGGCTTCCGACTAAGCCGGGTCTCGGAACTGTGCTTGTTGGCGATGATCCAGGATCGCACTCGTACGTCGCTGGCAAACATCGTGATTGCGCTGAAGTTGGAATCGCATCGATCCGCGTTGACCTTCCCGAGAGCGCTTCGCAGGCGGATGTTCTCGCTGCCATTAAAGATTTGAATGCCGCCAAAGAGTGCACTGGATATATCGTGCAGTTGCCGCTGCCCAAAGGGATCTCTGCAAATCAGATTTTAGAATCGATCGATCCCGAAAAAGATGCAGATGGACTCCATCCACTAAACCTAGGCAAGTTGGTAATCGGAGAACCTGCTCCGCTTCCTTGTACTCCACGTGGCATTTTAGAGTTATTGCGACGGTACGAAATTTCGACCAAAGGCGCTGAGGTCGTGATCATGGGCCGCGGCCTCACTGTGGGTCGCCCACTCGCACTGCTCCTGACTCGCAAGGGTGATGATGCAACTGTGACGGTTACTCACACTGCAACAAAGGATGTTGCCTTTCATACCAAGCGCGCAGATATCATCATCGCTGCCGTCGGAAGCGCTCACCTCTTAACTCCTGACATGGTCAAGCCCGGCGCTACGGTGCTCGATGTTGGAATTACTCGTACCGAAGCTGGCCTCCTCGGGGATATTCATCCAGGAGTAGCGGAGGTAGCTGCCTACATCGCTCCCATGCCCGGGGGAGTTGGCCCTATGACCCGTGCCATGCTTCTTACCAATGTTGTTGAAATGGCAGCTCGTGCTGGCAACTCTCGGTAGGAAGCTTCCACCACCCAAAGGCCCAGAGACTCTCTGGCGCGCTATCTCCGTTGCGCTCGTTGTAATCGGCGTCACATTTGGGATATTTAGCGCAGTTCGCACCGGCTCCCTCCTCGTTGCCGTGGGTGGAGGGCTCTATTCATACCTCGCTTATACGACAAGCGTGACCAAACGGACTATTGAACTCTTGATACCAATCGCTATGACCTCTCTCCTATTTGTAGTGTCTTTAACTTTGCCGCACGCAAAGTAGGATTGCGCTAGTTCACTTTCAGGAGGGCTCCATGAGTAGATCTGGCAAAGTCACAGTCGTTGGAAGCGGTTTCTATGGTTCAACCACCGCTCTTCGTTTAGCCGAATACGACATCTTTGAGACGGTCGTTCTCACAGATATCGTGGAGGGAAAGCCTGAAGGGTTAGCGCTTGATATGAATCAATCGCGCTCTATCGAGGGCTTTGAGACCAAAGTAATCGGCGCGACCACAACTCCTGAAGGGGCTGGCTACGAAGCCACCGCCAATTCAGATGTAGTCGTTATAACCGCCGGGTTGCCTCGCAAGCCAGGTATGTCCCGCATGGATCTCATTGGCGTGAATGCCGGGATCGTTCGCGGAGTAGCAGAGAATATTGCCAAGCATTCACCAAACGCCGTTATCATCGTGGTTTCTAATCCTCTCGATGAGATGACTGCGCTCGCCCAACTTGCAACTGGCTTCCCGCATCACCAAGTAATGGGTCAAGCAGGGATGCTCGACACTGCGCGCTTCACCAACTTTGTTGCCGAGAAACTCGCTGTCCCAGTCGGTGCGGTAAAGACCCTAACGCTCGGTTCGCACGGCGACACTATGGTTCCAGTCCCAAGTCGTTGTACCGTCAACGGTCAGCCGCTAACTTCACTGCTCTCGGAAGCAGATATCAACGAGCTTGTAGACCGTACCCGCAATGGCGGTGCCGAAGTAGTTGCTCTGCTTAAAACAGGTTCTGCTTATTACGCACCATCCGCTGCCGCCGCTCGTATGGCTAAGGCAGTTATTGAAGATTCTGGCGAGATCATGCCAGTCTGCGCATGGGTCGATGGTCAATATGGAATCAGCGGTGTCTACCTCGGCGTTGAGGCAAAGATTGGCCGCTCTGGAATTATCGAAGTAGTTGAGACCGCTCTTACCGAAGGCGAGACTGCTGCGCTCAAGGTCGCCGCAGAGGCAGTTCGCACCAAGCAGGCTGACGTCAAAGATCTCTAATTCACTCACTGAGAAGTTAACCCACAAGAGAGAAGATATTTATGGAGAAGAT
>DAIMCZ010000020.1:0-16934 GCA_036726125.1 Candidatus Nanopelagicaceae bacterium | reverse complement strand
GGCGATCGCGATCTATTCCAACTCGTGGACGATAAACGTCGAGTGAAGATTGTCTACCTCGCTAAGGGTATTTCAAACCATGATTTGGTGGACAGGGCCTGGGTGAGTGCTCGCTATGGCATCCCAGGGGAGCGGTACGCCCTATTTGCGATGATCCGCGGCGATGCATCTGATGGCCTGCCAGGTGTTAGAGGAATTGGAGAGAAGGGCGCTGCGCTTATTGCAAACAATTTCACAACGATTGAGGACGCGCTAGCGGCTGCTCACGCGGAAGATGAAAGGCTGCCGAATAATTTGCGGAAGAAGTTGATTGAAGGATCAGAGTACGTGGCGATTGCACCAAAGCTTGTGCACTGTGCGCTCGATGTTCCTATCCCACCTTTGTCGATTGCCATGCCAAAGCGCCCAGACAATATGGAGAAGATCTGGCAATTCAAAGAGGATTACGGCTTGGGAGCCTCGGTGGACCGGATGATTGCGGCGCTCAATTGGTAGCTAGCAAAGTCCTGGTCGTGGTTCCAACGTACAACGAGGCGCTCAATATCACCGATGTGATCACCAGATTGCGAAAATCTATGCCAGATGTCGACATTCTGATTGTCGATGACAACTCACCGGATGGAACGGGAGAGATTGCTGATTCCCTAAAAGACGAATCAACCTTCGTGCTTCACCGCGCTAAAAAAGGTGGATTGGGTCCGGCATATTTAGCGGGTTTTGCTTGGGGACTAGCTCAAGGCTACGCACAATTTGTCGAGATGGATGCCGACGGATCACACCAACCGGAAGAGCTAGGACGGCTTTTAGAGGCCGCAACTGAGGCAGATTTAGTCCTTGGCACCCGCTGGATGGCAGGTGGTTCGGTGATCAACTGGCCACTCTCGAGGAGGTTAATATCGCGTTTTGGAACAAAATATGCCTCGATCGCCCTGGGATTGAAGTATCGCGACCTCACAAGTGGATATCGAGTTTTAAGTCGGCGGATGATTGATGCCATCTTTGCGGCCAATTTGTCGACAGTGGGATATGGATTTCAAATTGAGATAGTTCGAATCGCAGATGCTCACGGGCTAACCATTACGGAAGTTCCAATTACCTTCATCGAGCGAGTAGCTGGAAGTTCGAAGATGAGTCGAAAGATAGTTATAGAAGCCTGGCGGAAGACGACGATCTGGGGTTTCCAACGTATTATCAATCGCCGATAATCTACATTATGTAAAGTAAAAAGCACGAGAGAGAATCACTCCTCGAATGCGATAACGCTCCACTCCTCCGGCATATGGGTGTCGTAGACGCCATGTGAGCGTAGAGCGCTGGCTGGATGCGGTGAGATCTCTCTTCCATCCACCACCTTCTTATCAAAACGCCCTAGAAAGAACTTCCAGAGGTCACCGTGCGTTGGTGGCAACTGACGTCCATTCGCCAGGTATTTGAGGCTCTGCCAAGGGATAGAGAGTTCAACCGACCATCCCTGGTCGGTGCTGGCAGGGTCATTAAGAGTTCCTTTGAGCCCCACGGCGATGCGTAACCCCGTCATATCGAACTCTCGAAATGCCCAACGTACGCCCCTAGGGTGCGTTCCAATCCAAAAAGATTCACCGGTGCGGTCGTAATCGCCTCCGAAGGTATAGACCCCCGGCGCGTGGATATCGAAGATTTCCGGTGGGAATCGGTGGGTGTCTTTTAGGGCTTCTCGCCAGATAAAGAAGACCTCATAGATCGTATTGCGAGCATTGACCTCAAATTCGTAATACGCGTCCCCGCCATCGATGAAGAGCTCGAGATCATTTTCGAGGAATATGAGGCTGTCGCGCTCTGTGAGGTGGGCCTGAATATTGGGCTCCTCAGCGGTCATAGCCACATAAAGGTACTCAGCACTCCAGAGAATTGCGCAACGCGTCTCAAACTCAGCGCGCTCCCCCGTCGCCATATCTACGAACGGTCTGCTCCACGTCGCATCACTCCAGACCGATTTCTCTACATCTCCATCAACCTCAAAATCGAAGCTAATCTTCTTTGCGATGTAATCGGCCACCGGGATTTAACCGTTGATCGCTAATTCAGAGATCGGGGTGCAAGAGCAAACCAAATTGCGATCTCCGAAGACCCCGTCGATGCGACCAGTCGCCGGCCAGTACTTACCCTTGTGAGCCATATCAGGATCGCTGCCCAGTGGATAAGCAGCAACTTCGCGGGAATATTTGCGATCCCAATCGCTACGCAAGAGGTCACTATCGGTATGTGGAGCAAAGCGAAGTGGCGACTCTTCGATCGTTAACTCGCCATGTTCAATATCGGAGATTTCAGCTCTAATGGAGATCATCGCGTTAATGAAGCGATCGATTTCAGCAATATCTTCCGACTCCGTCGGCTCGATCATAAGAGTTCCGGCAACAGGAAAACTGACAGTCGGTGCATGGAATCCATAATCCATTAAGCGTTTAGCAACATCATCGACGGTGGCACCGGTCCTCTTTGTGATCTCGCGCAGGTCAACGATGCACTCGTGAGCAATGTAACCGTGTGCGCCCTTATAAAGAACTGGAAAGTGCGGATCTAATTTCTTAGCAATGTAGTTGGCCGAAAGAATTGCCACTTCAGTTGCTTTAGTCAATCCATCTCCGCCCATCATCTGTATGTAACTCCACGAGATCGGCAGAATGCTGGCAGAACCGAATGGCGCAGAACTAACAGGTCCTGGACCAGATGGTGACCCAACAGAGAGATCTAGCGGGTGGTTAGGCAGGAATGGAGCTAAATGGGCGCGAGAAATTACTGGTCCAACACCTGGTCCTCCCCCGCCATGCGGAATACAGAACGTTTTGTGGAGATTAAGGTGAGAAACATCAGCGCCAAATTTTCCGGGCTGCGCCAATCCAACGAGTGCATTGAGATTTGCACCATCTACGTATACCTGTCCCCCAGCATCGTGAACCAGTCCACAAATTTCTGAGATGGCTTCTTCAAAGACTCCATGCGTTGATGGATACGTAACCATCAACGCAGCAAGACGATCGCTGTACTGTCCGATCTTTGCTTTCAGATCATCTACGGAAACATTGCCCGCAGCGTCACACTCAACAACGACTACCTTCATGCCTGCCATCACTGCGCTGGCAGCATTGGTGCCGTGGGCGCTTGACGGGATTAGACAAATATCGCGAGCACTCTCACCATGCGCGTCAAGGAAGTTACGAATTGCTAGTAGCCCTGCAAACTCGCCTTGCGAACCTGCATTCGGTTGCAGCGACACGGCGTCATATCCGGTAATCGCAATAAGCCAATCGGATAGCTCCTGAATCAAACGGCGATAACCCAAACTCTGCGTGGCGGGTGCAAAGGGATGAAGTGTAGAAAACTCCGGCCATGTCACCGGAATCATCTCTGTAGTTGCATTTAACTTCATGGTGCATGAGCCAAGCGGGATCATCGTGCGATCTAGGGCAAGATCTCGATCCGACAGAGTGCGGATGTAGCGCAGCATGGCGGTTTCGGAGTGATAGGTATTAAAGACACGATGCGTAAGAAACTTCGAGTGGCGCACGAGCTCTTCAGGAATTGCGCTCGAATTCTCGTTGCGAGAGGCGCTGAATATCGCCAAGAGGTCAGAGAGATCCTTCTCGGTCACCGTCTCATCGAGGGAAATTCCGACGCTCTCCTCTGAAACTTTGCGCAGGTTAATCCCGAGTTCCAAGGCGCGGTGCAGCACATCAGCGCTATCAACCTGAGAGACAACGAAGGTATCGAAGATTTCCTTCTCCCCCACTTTGAAACCACTGGCAGCTAGTGCTGAGCGCAATTCGTGGGTACGTGCACGCACGCGAGTCGCCATTGAAAGCAATCCATCTGGGCCGTGCCACATCGCGTAGAAGCCAGACATTACTGCCAACAAAACTTGTGCCGTGCAGATATTCGACGTCGCCTTATCGCGACGGATATGTTGTTCACGCGTTTGTAGCGCAAGACGATACGCAGGGTTTCCATGTACATCCACACTCTGCCCAACGAGGCGACCCGGCAAAGAACGCTCGAGCCCTTGGCGCACCGCCATGAATCCTGCATGTGGACCGCCAAAGCCCATTGGAACTCCAAAGCGCTGGGCCGATCCAACTGCAACATCTGCGCCGTACTCCCCTGGTGACTTGTAGAGGGTGAGCGCCAAGAGATCGCAGGCGACAATTGCTATTGCTCCAACGTCTTTGATCGCTGCAATAGCCGGAGCTAAATTGAAGACTTCACCGTATGTCGAACTCTGCGCAAGGACCGCGCCAAAGATTGCCCGATCCATTTCGGCAAGAGTGCTCTGCGCTCCTTCAATGATTGCGATCTTCAATGGCTTCGCGCGCGTATGAATCACCGCTTTAATATGTGGGTGCAGGTGTGAATCTACAAAGAAGGCAGCCTCATCGCTGCCACTCCACACGCGTCGAGCCAAGGTCATAGCTTCTGCCGCAGCGGTAGCCTCATCCAACATAGAAGCATTGGAAATTGGTAGTCCGGTTAGATCCCCAATAACGCTTTGAAAGGCGAAGATCGCTTCAAGTCGTCCTTGGCTGATCTCGGGCTGGTAAGGCGTATATGCCGTGTACCAGGCGGGATTCTCTAAAATATTTCGAAGTACAACTGGTGGAGTAATCGTCCCGTAATACCCGGTTCCGATGTACGAGCGCGCAACCTTGTTCTCTGCGGCAAATTCTTTGAGACGAGCGATGACAGCGACTTCCGAGATGCCCTGTGGGATGAGATCACCTAAGCGTTCACGCATAGCAATATTTTCGGGAACGACTTTTTCAATCAAGGAGTCGAGAGTGGGCTCACCTAACTCGGAGAGCATCGTTGCTATCTCTTTTTGATCTGGCCCAATGTGGCGATCAACAAAATTTTCGCGCAGTGACACCCGTCCCCCTTTTTAGATTCACACCAAGTAATAAATCTCCTAGGGGAAGGATAAAGAGTTTTAGGCGCCCTTGCGCTTTCTACGAAGTGCTAGTTCGTCATTAGTCGATGTGATAAACGACCCATCTTCCGTCGATTCGCCTTGCAGATTGGCCAAGGAACCCTCTACCTCGTTCCAAACTCGGTTGATAGCGATGCCAAAGACTCCTTGCCCGCCCTGCAAAAGGTCGATGATCTCATCTGGGCTGCCACACTCGTAGATTGAGACTCCATCACTCATCAAGGTCATACTCTCTAAGTCTGCGACCCCACGCTTGCGAAGATGCTCGACCGCGGTACGGATGTTCTGGAGAGAAACTCCCGTGTCCAGGAGTCGCTTAACAATTTTCAGAACGAGAATGTCGCGAAAGCTGTACAGCCGTTGCGAACCAGAGCCTGCTGCACTCTTAATGCTAGGTGAGACAAGATCTGTGCGAGCCCAGTAGTCGAGCTGACGATATGTGATACCTGCTGCAACACAGGCTGTAGCTCCGCGGTAACCGATCTCAGAGGTAGCTTCGCTCATGGACACTCACTTCTTACGGGAAGGCCGAAGGGGATCGGCATGGCTTAAGAGTAGAACCCGCCGCTCCAAATAGGCAGAAACGACACGAGAAACTTTAAACCTTTACTTGAGACTTAGATTTCCTAAGAGGCAAAGTCGTCGGGATTGATCTGATCCAAGAACTCGCGAAACTTCTCCACTTCGTCCTCGGATTGATCGGGAATCTCAATCCCTGCCTTGCTGAAGAGTGATTCAGCAGCAGTCACGGGGGCTTCTGCACGTAGCGCCAGCGCAAGCGCGTCGCTCGGCCGGGCAGAAACGGTCACTCCCCCAGCCAAATGGAGCTCGGCATAGAAGACGCCATCGATGAGGTCAGTGATTTCGACCCGCTCCACGGAGGAGTTCAAAATGTGCAGCACCGAGGTGAATAGATCATGGGTCAAGGGCCGGGTTGGAGCAAGCCCCTGTTGCGCGAAGGCAATCGCCGAAGCTTCAACTGCACCCACCCAGATTGGTAGGTAACGAATCCCATCAACCTCTTTCAAGAGGACTATGGGTTGGTTAGATGGCATCTCAATACGGACGCCTACGACTTCTACAGGGATGCTCACGGCTCAATTATCTAGCGCGATGCAGTCCGGCGCGAACCAGAGCAGCATGGAGCTTGACGGAGAGAGCGGCCAATTCATTGGCGACCTCGTCAGCGCGAGCCTTCGCATCAGAACTCTTCTGACGAAGTATCGGAGTGATGACCTGCTCGACCAATCCAACTTCGCGATCGGCGGCAGATTTGAAGGAGCGCAGATGGCGAGCCTCTATCCCAAAGGCCGAAATCGCCGAGATGGTGCGCGCGACGGCAAGGGCATCAGCATCGTAATAGCGACCACGAATCGTGATGAGGCCAAATGACTCCACTTCGGTCAATTGTTCGTCAGTCAGGTTGGCAGATTCTAAGAGCTCAGCTCGAGAGAGGCGCAGTTCGCTCTCCGTTGCAAAATGTCCAGGAGCAAACTCCCCATCGACAGTGGCAAGACGAGGGGTGGCTGATCCTCCGGGAAGCGCAGCGGGTTCTAACCCTCGGTCCAGAGCATCCAAATTCTCTTTGATGACGCGAAGGGGTAGGTATTGATCGCGCTGGGCAGTAAGTACGTAGCGCAGACGCTCGAGATCGACCCCGGTAAATTTACGGTATCCCGAAGGGGTCCGTTGCGGCTCAATCAAGCCTTCTGACTCTAGGAAGCGAATCTTGGAGATAGTTATATCTGGAAAATCTCCCCGCAACTTTCCCAAAACTTCTCCGATACTTAGATACGCGCGCGCTGGAACAGCCACTAGTTCCCCCTCCCCTTGAAATAGGTCAATCTAAACTTTCCTATTTGAATTTCATCACCCGTTGCGAGTGAAGACTCCTGAACCTGATGCGCATTGAGATAACTTCCATTGAGGCTTCCGCAATCAATCAGGTGAAACTCTCCGACAGATGAACGGTTGATCTTCGCGTGCGATCGAGAGACCGTCACATCATCGAGAAAGATTTCGCTACTTGGTTCTCGACCAATGGCAGTCTCATCTGAATCTATTAAGAAGCGAGCTCCCTTATTAGGTCCGGCGATAACAATCAACATCGCGCAATTGCGAGGAAGTTGGCTAACTATCTCCCGCTCTTCCTGCGACAAGAGTGCGTAGATCTCCTCTAGCGGCCTTGGCTTAGGAACGGAGCGGAGCGCAGAGAGATGAATAGTCGAGGTTAAATCTCTTTTGGCAGGATCTTCGGGAGCTTTTGAATCGTTCATATCTCCCCCTTACCTAAGGTCGAGATTAACCCTCAATCTCTATCTTGACTAGAGGCTGACAGTATTCATGGCTAGATTAAAAATCAAGCCGTTAAAACCTCGTACTCTGTGCTAGAGAGAAGATCGCTTGGAGCATCAGTGATTTCAATATCGGCAATCCAGCCAGCGCTGTAAGGATCTTGGTTGATCAACTCAGGGGTTGCATCGAGCGCATCGTTAATTGCGACTACCTTGCCGGTCAACGGTGAGTAGATCTCAGATACGGATTTTGTAGATTCAACCTCTCCGCAAACTTCTCCAGCGCTCACGTTCTGTCCGACTTTTGGAAGTTGGATGTAAACAATGTCGCCTAGAGCGCCCTGCGCAAAGTCGGTGATACCAATTCGGAATGTTGTTGTCGAGAGTTCCGCAACCCACTCATGCTCCTTGGTGTACTTCAAATCTCCTGGAACATTAGACATGGCTCCCCCTCTTATGCATTTCTATATGAAGCAGCGATTCTTGAATAATCTGCGGCGGCTAGAAGGTACAACCCTATCCCCCAGATCGCAAAACCCCACCCGAACGAGTGAGCGAATTCTCCCCACGCGCTCTTGCTGCTGAGCAGGAGGAAGGGAAAGGCATATAGAAGATTGAAAGTGGCTGCCTTGCCAAGAAATGTGACCGCAAATACCTGGCCAGAACGCCTTCTATAGGATGCAAGTAGAAGGAGCATGTAAATATCGCGCGCTGCGAGGATGACCACCATCCACCAAGGGATGTAGTGCTTCAGCGCTAGTCCCACTACCGTAGCGGCGATATAGAGGCGGTCGATGGTTGGATCCATCGCTGCACCGAGCTTGGACTCTTGATGCAGCCACCGCGCTAATTTTCCGTCGAAGTAATCTGTCCAGGCACCGATCGCCAGAACCAAATAGCTCCACCCCTTGAGGTCTTCACCAAGTAATAGCCAAAGAAAGACTGGAATGCCGCAGGCACGAATCAGAGTTAACCCATTAGGGATTGTTAAAACTTCGCGCCTCGATAGCTTCATCGCGGCCTTCTTTCTTCCCGCTCTCTTACCTTGATAGAGACTTCAACCGGGCTGCCTTCAAAGCCAAACTCTTCCCGAATGCGTCGTTCAATAAATCTTCGATAACTCGGTTCAACCCACTCGCTCGAGAAGACTACAAATTTCGGTGGTGCAATCGTCGCCTGAGTCGCAAAGCGAATCTTGGGCTGCTTACCTCCACGAACTGGCGGTGGAGTTGCTGCAACAAGAGCCCCGAGAAAGGCGTTCAGCTTTGCAGTCGGAATTCGCTTCTCCCAACTTCGCAGCGCCGTGCGCAGCGCTGGAGCGAGGCGATCCCGGTGCCATCCAGTCTTCGCTGAGAGATTAACTCGCTGCGCCCACGGGTAGCGTTCCAAATTTCTCTCGAGTTCTTTGTCGAGTTGTTCGCGCCGTTCATCATCGACAACGTCCCACTTATTCATCACCAAGACAAGTGCGCGACCTGCCTCTTCAGTCATAGTCACAATTCTGAGATCTTGTTCTGTCAAAGGCACCGATGCATCGATAACTACCACTGCGACTTCTGCACGTTCAAGCGCGGAGGCAGTTCGCAGACTTGCGTAATAATCCGTTCCACTGTCGTGAATGGCGCGCTTCCGAATTCCGGCAGTGTCAATGAATCGCCAGGTATCTCCCCCGAGTTCAATGAGTTCATCAACGGGATCTCGCGTAGTTCCAGCAACGTCATCAACAAGAACTCGTGACTCACCTGCCAGAGCGTTGAGCAGGCTCGACTTACCAACATTTGGTCTTCCAACAATCGCGATTCTTCTAAAACCATCGTCGGGAAGTTCCGAGCCAACTTCCGGTAACTCTTTAACTAGTAAATCCAGAAGGTCACCCGAACCTCGACCATGTAGCGCGGAGACGAAGTGGGGCTCCCCCAGTCCAAGGTTCCAAAGACCATGAGCATTCTGTTCTTCGGTTACACCATCAACCTTGTTAGCAACGAGGATGGTCTTCTTCCTGGAGCGTCTTAAGAGTGTCAGGAGCGAGGAATCCTCGTCTAGTGCTCCGACTTGAGCATCTACAACAAACAAAACCACGTCGGCCTCCGCGATAGCGAGCTCCGCTCCTGCGGTAATTTTCTCAGAGATGCCTTCTGGCTTAACTTCCCAACCGCCAGTATCGATCAATACAAAGGTGCGACCATTCCACTCGGCCTCGTACTTCACTCGGTCGCGAGTCACGCCAGGGGTATCTTCAACGATCGCTTCACGTCGTCCAATGATGCGATTGACGAGGGTGGACTTGCCGACATTCGGGCGTCCGATGATCGCCACTTTCGGTAATCCAAGGAGCGAACGCTCCTTCGCCCACTGCCAGATAACATCCACGACTTCTGGAAGATCCAACAGAGTCGAATCAATTTCAAGCGCATCGTCAGACATGCGCAGCGGTGAAACTTTCCGGGTCGAATCAATGTGGTCACGTTCTTCGAGCGACTGGGAGACCGCCTCGGTTGAGGTGGGTTCACTTAGCTCTCGCTCGCGACGCAGAGCGCGCTGCTGCAAATCGGCGTAAAGGAAGATCTTGAGTGGAGCATCCGGAGCCACAACGGTTCCTATGTCTCTACCCTCGACAACTATTCCGTGTGGAGCGCTATCGATGATCTCGCGCTGCAAATCCAAGAGGAAGGCCCGAACTTCTGGCATGGCGGCAAAAATGGAGACTTGATCAGTTACACGAGCCGAACGGATATCGGAGGTTATATCCATTTCGCCGAGGAAGATTCGCGGCTCAATAGGATCGCCATTGAAAGCGATCCCCTCGAATTGCGCCTTCTCAACAAGATCAGCCGGGTCAGTCGCCCCGTCACGTAAGGCCAAGAAGGTGATCGCCCGATACAGGGCGCCAGTGTCGAGATACTGCCAATTGGCGCGTTGCGCCACAGCACGTGCGGTTGAAGATTTACCTGATCCGCTGGGACCATCTATTGCTATTACGACGGTCGACATATGAGAACCTTAACGCCTTATGGCCTAACCAATTATTTCTCTTACTGTGCGCGATTTATCCGACCGATTCGCGAGGTTGATGCACCTTCCAGCCTTCGGTTAAAAGTTGCGTAAAGAGCTTCTCCGAGTCCCCTTTGGAGAGGGCAAGAGTGACTAGGCCACTCTCTTGACCCGGCGTATGTTCAATTGCCAAATCTTCAACGTTAACCCCAACTACCGCGCAAGCATCAAAGATCTTCGCCAACTGTCCCGGCTTATCTTCAATAACTATCGGAAGGAACCAATAGTCGCGACGTTTCCCACCATGCTTTCCCGGAATTCGCGCGTGGTTCTCGCGCCCTATCGCCAAGATCTCCTCAGTCTTCCGCAAATCATCGTTTTGTAAAGATGTCGATAAATCTTCTAAGTGACTTGAAAAGATCTTAAGAAATGTACGGACCGACGCGCTATTTCCATGGAGTAACTCTCCCCACAGATTTGGGCTAGAGGCGGCCAGGCGAGAGACATCCTTGAGCCCCTGACCTGCTAAGGCGATATCGCGATCAGAGATATCAATCAATGTGGCAGAAAGGAGCGAGCTCACGATTTGCGGGAGATGCGAGATGCCGGCGATCGCCTTGTCATGCTCTTTCGCGCTCAGGACGATCTCCTTGCCCCCTAACGCCGCAATCACCTCACTTGCTCGGGCGACACTGAGTGAGTTGGAGAATCGAGTTGGTGTACTGATCCAGATTCGGCCCTCGAAGAGGTCTCCACGAGCGGCCAGGGGGCCAGAGATCTCACGTCCAGCCATCGGGTGAGTGGAGCAGAAGCGCGCCGCGATATCTGGAAACTCTTCAACCTTTGCTATAACTTCAGACTTCAATCCACCAATATCTATAACTATCGCTGTAGGGAAACGATTTGCGAGTTCAAAAACCAGATTTGGAATGGCAGAAATGGGCGTAGCAACCACAATCAACTCGGGAAGATTGCCCTCTTTGCTTTGACCGACCAGAGATTGAGCGATCGCTTCGGATTGGGGATCTTCATCTTCGATCGATATTTGATAGCCCGCACTTTTGAGACCCAAAGCCATGGAAGTTCCGATGAGGCCGGCCCCAATAACTCGAATATGCGTAAAACTGGACACTATTGGGCGATATCCCGGCGCAACGCTTCAGCCCCACGGAGGTAGATATGGCGAATCTCGCTATGGCTTCTATCGGAGTAGGCGTGAACCATGACTCGAACTACCCGAGGCAGAGCCCCCTGGACTGGAATTTCACGGGCGCAGATGAGAGGAATATCCCCTAGATCTAGCTTTCGAGCCGCGGCTGCAGGAAAATCACAGACCAGATCTTCGGTGGCGGTGAAGAAGATCGAGACGAGATCCTCTTTGGAGAGCGAATTTTTCTGGAAGATATCCGAGAGAAGCTCAGTCACGGCAGAGGCCATCTCGGTCGAATCATCAGCAATCAACTGGGTGGCGCCCCGGATGGCACGAACTCTCATGGGAGCACCTTACAGTTCTAACTTCATAGCGCGTGCAGCTTTTGTTGGAGTATTGATAAGTATTTTCATTAATTTCTACTTTTAGCGTTATATCGTTTTTTTAGATTGTCGACTTCGTAGCGCTCGAATTTGTCAGACCGCATGACTATTAATTAATCGACAATACAAGAACAGTTCATGCCTGCTAATGTCGATTTACCGCTAATACATGTCGTAGACGTTATATGAAAATTGATAAAACTACTAAATCAAACTCGCTTTATCGATTTAACTTTAAAACCTTAAAGAGGTTGGTCAGCTCTACCTCGTTCAGCTTCCGGTAGCGGGCGACTCCGGTCTCCGCCAAGGAGATCGGACCGAACTCAGTGCGGATCAAGCGGAGCACTGGCAGCTGGTAGAACTCGAAGATGCGGCGGACAATGTGATAGCGACCTTCATGGATCGAGATCTCCACCCATGAGTGCTTGGGATTGATCTCTCGAAGAGTCTTGATATCCAGGGCACGCGCTAATCCATCCTCGAGTTGTACTCCGGCGCTAATAGCTGCCAATTGTTCTTTGGTTAGAACTCCCTCAATTTCGACCAGATACTTCTTCACCATTCCGTAGGAAGGATGGGTGGCGCGATGGGCCAAATCGCCATCATTTGTTAGCAGAATCAACCCTTCGCTCTCTCGGTCCAAACGTCCGACGTGAAAGAGTCTCTCGTTGCGATCCTTGAAGTAATCCCCGAGAGAGGGGCGACCATCAGGGTCGGTCATCGTTGATAAAACGCCGATTGGTTTATGAAAAGCGAGGTAAACATTAGTTTTTTTGGTAGAAATAGACTCACCATCAACCTCAACTTTAGAGATTTCTGGATCAACCTTGCTACCTAATTCAAGAATTTGGACCCCATCGACGCTCACTCGACCATCGAGGATCAATTGTTCGCTAGCTCTCCGGCTTGCAACCCCTGCGTCGGCTAGGACTTTCTGAAGACGTGTTAGTGCCATATTTTCCTCTCATCACGGCCAATCTGGGCGTGGAACTTAGTCAGAGCAGTCTAAAGACTAAGTTGAGGGATGGGAAATCTGTTAATCCGTGAGAGTGGCCAAGACCTCATCGAGCCCATCGAGATCGGGCAGGAAGGGGGCCAGAGCCGGAAGATCCTCGATGCTACGAATTCCGATCTTTTCAAGAAAGTAACTGGTGGTTCCATAGAGGATCGCTCCCGTCTCAGGCTCGACCCCTCGTTCCTCCACCAGACCACGAGTAAGCAGTGTCTTCATCACAGCTTCTACATTTACGCCACGAATCGCAGAGACTCGAGCGCGGGAGACCGGCTGGCGATAGGCGATCACAGCGAGAGTTTCCAGCGCAGCCTGGGTCAAACGTGTCTGCTGGCCGTCAAGGACAAACTTCTCTACCAAAGGAGCTTGATCTGGGTGGCTATAGAAGCGCCAGCCGCCTGCGATCTCACGGAGTTGGAATCCTCTCCCCTGCTCCTCGTAACTCAGAGCTAGTGCTTTGAGGGCAGCAGACACAACTTCGGTGGGAACTTCGGTAATTTGAGCAAGAATCATCTCGTTGATGGGCTCATCAACCACCATGAGGATCGCTTCAAGCGCTCTATTCAGTTCAAGTTCAGACATTTATTCCTCTTTTGTCTCATTTTCTGCCCCGATATTTGGCTTATCAAACTCATCACTAACTTCTATCTCTTCGGCCGCGCCCGCGATCCAGGTTATTTGGAGCTCACCGAGGGCTACAACCTGTTCAAAGCGGAGGGCTCCTTCGCGATAGAGCTCAAGGAGGGCCAGGAAGCGCGCGACGACAACCAGAGTCGACTCTGCATCGCCAATTAGAGTGCGGAAACTAGCTCTTCCGCTCTTGCGTAGCGACTCAACGAGGCGGGCCGCCTCTTCCGTCACGCTTACGAGGGGTTGGTGGATGTGCTCGATGGATAGAACCGGGGTGGTCTTGGGTTGCAACACCCGCTCGGCGATAGCCGCAAACCGATTGGCACCTACACCGATGAGAACCTCGGGCAGAAGTTGAGCGAAGTGGCTCTCCATGGCTACTAGTCGAGCGAAACTCTTATCTGCAATTTCAATGCGACCCTGGAAGATAGCTGAGATCTCCTTGAAAGCCCGGTACTGGAGAAGTCTGGCAAAGAGAAGGTCACGCGCCTCAAGGAGGGCTAGATCGCCCTCATCTTCAATCTCTCCGCTTGGTAGGAGACGGGCCGCTTTTAGGTCTAGGAGGGTCGCTGCTACAACCAGGAACTCGGTGGTCTGGTCGAGATCCCAGCCCTCCTCCGCGCCCTCTAGAGCCCTGATATAGGCAATGAAATCATCGGTTACGACCCCGAGAGCCACCTCGGTGATATCCATTTTGTGACGGGAGATCAGTTGCAGGAGGAGGTCGAAAGGGCCATCAAAGTTGCTTAAATGCACCGAGAATGCCGAGTCGCTCCCCTCAACAATTAGATCACTCATGGGGAGAAAGGTACTCATATCGGGCTTGCCTTGGTGACAGCACCGCCGTAGAGTCCGCGCCATGGCAAATAGCACTTCAAAGGTTTCTCGACTCACCGATAAATCGACAAATCGGGATGAAGAGTTCTCCACGACCGCTTCAGTTTTAGGGCGCTCCACCATTGACTTCCCGAGCGTCGTTGAGACACCAGGTGCAGGACCGGCTCGAATTATCTCGGTGGTGAATCAAAAGGGTGGGGTCGGAAAGACAACGACCACCATCAACCTAGGGGCCGCTCTGGCGGAGTTAGGTCGCCGCGTACTCTTAATCGATTTCGACTCCCAAGCCTCGATGACGACTGGTCTCGGAATCAAGCCGGCGCAGTTAAAGGAGCAATATGGCTCCATCTGGTACCTGCTCAATGACCCGCAGGCGGGCATTCAAAACTTTATTCTGAAGTCCAATGTCCCCGGTCTGGATTTTGTACGCGGCCACGAAGATCTCGCAGCCGCGGAAGCAGCATTTGTCACCGAAATCGCCAAGGAGCACAAGCTCCGTAAGATCCTGGCTCCGGTTCTGGATCTCTATGACGATATCTTGATTGACTGCTCACCATCCCTTGGAACCCTCACCATTAATGCTCTAACTGCCTCTCAAGGCGTGTTGATCCCTATGGAGTGCGAGTATTTCGCTGTTCTCGGCCTCTCTCTCGTCAAGAAGACAATTGAAAAGATCCGCGAAAACACCAATCCAGATCTCGTTATCGATGGCATTTTGGCGACAATGTTCGATCGCAAGACAGGTCACTCTCGCGATGTCCTTGAGTTGATCGACAAAGAATTCCCGGATGAACTTCTGGACACAATTATTTCCAGAACTGTCCGTTTCTCTGAATCCACCGTGAAGGGTGAACCAATTACTACTTATGCCAGTACCTCTTTGGGCGCACAGTCCTATCGCCGCCTTGCACGTGAATTGATCTCTCGCGGAGGTGCGAAGTGAGTCGCCGCGTAAGCCTGCCCGGCGCTGATGAACTATTTCGTCAGACAACAACCTTAAGCGCAGTACCGTCCGTCGCACCCACTCCGGTGGAAGACCAACCGCAGGGCGAAATCCCTGCACAACAAAACAAGAAGTCTGTTCGCACCACGCCTCGTCGTCGCGTAAATACCTTCGATCGCTCTCCCAGCGGCCGAGAGCGTCACGATGAGAAGATCACTGTCTATCTCTCACCTGAGGAGCTCTACGACTTGGAGCAAGCTCGCCTTGCGCTGCGCGGAGATTTGGGTCTCGCAGTCGATCGCGGTCGTATCGTTCGAGAGTCTCTCGCGATCATCATTGCCGATCTTGAATCCAAGGGAGATCAATCCATCATCGCTCGTCGCCTGCGTGGACGTTAATTATCGCTTTTTAGCCCGCGGGTGTGCGCTCGCATAGTTCTCGCGCAACTTATCGATCGTCACCAGCGTATATATCTGGGTTGTCGTTACTGAAGCATGTCCGAGAAGTTCTTGCACCACCCTGACATCTGCTCCCCCATCGAGTAGATGCGTGGCGTACGAGTGACGCAGAGAGTGGGGTGAGACTTCAGTACTGATGTTGGCCCGCCGCGCAGCCTCCGAAACTATCTTCCACATGGTTTGCCGCGAAAGCCTGCCGCCCCGGTCATTGAGAAAGAGTGCTTCTCTGTTTTTTTGAACTAGACCCGGTCGCGTACGAACTAGATATTGATCGAGCGCTTCTCGCGCATAACTCCCAAGTGGTACTACGCGAACTTTCCCCCCTTTACCCGTGAGGCGCAGAGAGAGGACATCTCCCCCATCTATCTTCACCACATCTCCGACATTGAGAGCGACGATTTCAGAGATACGCGCACCGGTTCCATAAAGCAATTCGACTATGGCAGTTTCGCGCAACGCGCGTGGATTTCCCGGCGAATGAGTCGCCGATATTAGGTCCGTGACCTCGCCGATTGAAAGAGCCTTAGGCAACCTCAACTTTATTCGAGGAGGGCGTACATCTTTTATCTGATTGAGAGCGTGAGCCTCCTTGCACGTGAATTCAACGGCATTCCGAATTGCAACAACACCTCGAGCCACGGAACTCTCAGCAAGGCCTCGAGAGCGCGAATGTGCAATGAATCGTTCTACATCTGCAGGAGTAACTCGAACAAAATCTTCTGCACCAGTATCAAGGAGGAAGCGCTCCAGATCGCGGCTATAAGAAGAGATCGTGTTCTTACTTAAGCCTCGCTCAACAATGAGGTGATTGAGGTACTCGCGCTTTTGCGAGTCAGCGAGCGTCATTTCCCTTAATTGCGGCGGCGATCAGCCCAGCAAATAGTGGATGTGCTTGAGTAGGGCGAGAGAGGAACTCTGGGTGAGCTTGTGTACCGACGTAGTATGGATGAATCGCTCGATCTAACTCAACAAATTCTACGAGATGACCATCAGGCGACAAACCGGAAAAGTTAATTCCAGTAGCTGCTATCTGATTGCGGTAGGAATTATTTACCTCATAACGATGGCGATGACGTTCGTTAATTCTTGAGGAACCATATAACTCTGCGACCAATGAGCCGGCAGCAAGATCCGCTGGATAGAGTCCGAGGCGCATAGTGCCTCCCATATCTCCTTCTCCAGCGACAATGCTCTCCTGGCTTGCCATAGTAGAAATCACTGGATCCGGTGTGCTCTCGTCAAACTCCGTGGAGTTTGCCAATGAAAGGCCCGCCATATT
>DAIMCZ010000019.1:15706-18214 GCA_036726125.1 Candidatus Nanopelagicaceae bacterium | reverse complement strand
CGAAGACCCGCTACGAGTGGACGATCCTCGACTTTGCAATTATTTACTGTGGCGCGATAACTGTTCCAATCTACGAGACCTCAAGCGCCGAACAGGTGCGCTGGATACTCACAGATTCAGCCAGCTCAATTCTTGTTGTTGAATCCCCTAGCCTCGCCCAACTCGCCGAGCCTGTTCTTCCCGAGAGTTGCCGCGAAGTTCTCGTTATTACTGAAGATGCTGTAGCCAATCTCGTCCATGCAGGTCGCGATATTCCGGATTCCGCGGTTGAAGATCGCATCGCTTCACTTGGCCCCGACGATGTGATGACCCTGATCTACACCTCCGGCACTACTGGCAATCCCAAGGGTGTGACATTCACTCATGGGAATTTCATGTCCGAGTGCGCCAACGTTGTCCTTTACGCACGGGTTGAATTTCTCCGCCCCGGCGGCTCCACACTCCTCTTCCTGCCGATCGCACACGTATTCGGTCGCATGATTCAATTCGGTGCGATTCACGCGGGACTCCACCTGGCGCATTGCCAAGATATCAATCGCCTCCCCCAAGACTTGGGAACCTTTAAGCCGACGCTAGTGCTCGCCGTTCCTCGCATCTTTGAAAAGGTGTACAACAGCGCTGAGAACAAAGCTCACGAGGGTGGCAAGAGCAAGATATTTAAGAAGGCTGTAGATGTTGCCGTGGCCTATTCAGAAGCGATTGATAGAGAAAAGTTCTCTTTGCAACTGCGCGCCGCACACCTCCTCTTTGATCGCCTGGTCTATTCCAAGATTCGTGCTGGTCTTGGTGGTCGCGTTGAGGCGGCCCTTTCGGGTGGAGCGCCACTCAGCCCTCGCCTCGGTCACTTCTTTCGCGGAGCGGGTATAAATATTCTCGAAGGCTACGGACTCACTGAAACAACAGCTGCATCGTCCGTAAATGTCCGTTCTGCGCAGAAGATTGGCAGCGTTGGGCGACCTATCCCTGGCACGCGCATCAAGATCGCATCAGATGGTGAGGTGCTCATTAAGGGATCCATCATTATGCAGGGATATTGGCAAAATGACGAAGCAACTAAGGAGTGCATGACCGAGGATGGCTTCTTCAAGAGCGGCGATCTGGGCACGATTGATGACGATGGCTATCTCTATATCGTCGGACGCAAGAAGGAGATCATCGTTACATCGGGCGGAAAGAATGTCGCTCCTGAAATTCTCGAAGATCGCCTCCGCGCGCACACCCTTGTCAGTCAATGCATGGTCGTCGGTGATAACAAACCATTTATCGCCGCTCTCATCACTCTCGATCCAGATTCTCTCAAGTCATGGGCACTCAGCAACAAAAAAGGTGGTGCTTCGGTCGCCGAACTTGCGAAAGATCCTGCCTTGATTGATGTCATTCAGGCCGCAGTCGACGAGGCAAATAAGGTCGTTAGCCGCGCGGAGTCAATTCGTAAGTTCACAATCTTGCCTGTCGATTTCACCATCGCAGATGGTCAGCTGACCGCAAAGCTCTCGGTGAAGCGTCACGTGGTCAATCAACAGTTCGCGCGCGAGATCGCCGATTTATTTGGCTGATATCTCGCACGAACGGGCACGGATCGCCCGTGAATTGCATGACACGATTGCGCAAGATCTGGCGGCAATTGGTTATGCGCTCGATAGCGAGATAGGCCGCTCTGATACTCACCCCGAATCGCGAAAAGCGCTACGTGCAATTCGGGAGCGAATCACAACTCTCAACGCCACGGTACGCGAAGAGATTTTTCGACTTAGGTCTAACCGTGACCTCGCACCGCAGGAACAATTGCTAGCCGAACTGCAATCTCTAGAGATTGACTTCAAGGTAACGGGAGCGCTGCCCGACAATGAAGTGGGTGTAGAACTAGGCAAAGTGATTCTAGAGTTGGCACGCAATGCCACAGTTCACGGCGGCGCGAAAGAGATATCGGTTGATATCCATCCCGAAAAGGTTCTCTTCGAAAATGATGGGTCACCCGCCAGAGAGCGTGGAGCCGTAGGTTTTGGGCTCACTGGAGTCATGGAGCGGCTGTTAGATATTGGGTGGGAGTACTCATTTGCCGAGGACTATAGCCAGGTAGAAATTGGACGGGTGTCGTAAGTGTTAATCCTGATTGTTGACGACCACGAGTTAATTCGAACTGGACTTACGCAGGCGCTGCGCGCCGCCGGCCACAATATTGTTGGGGAGGCTGCCTCCCTTGCAGAGGCGCGAGCACAACTTTTATTTACAAAGCCGGACCTCGTGATCGTCGATGTGAGCTTGCCCGATGGATCTGGCCTTGAATTGATCACGCCACTTCTTAAATTCGTAGTGCTTACGCTGGGCGATGATCCGCAGTCGCTGCGCATCGCCCACCAGCGTGGAGCTGCGGCATACGTACTCAAGGGTGAGCCGGTCGGTCACCTGATCTCGATCATCGACCAATTAGAGAACTCTCGGTACCACTTCGCCGCACCCGCCCTACCGCAAAATCGCTTCGACCTCACTCAACGCGAATTGGATGTC
>DAIMCZ010000019.1:13077-15606 GCA_036726125.1 Candidatus Nanopelagicaceae bacterium | reverse complement strand
CGAGAGGGCATCACAAAGAGATCTCCGAGTCTGAAGTACTCGGGCAACTTGTCATAGGTAACTCGTCCAACAAAACGCACATACTCTTGTAGTTCATGGTGGCGCACCAACTGATCTAACTTCTTCTGTCTGGGGCCAACCCCCACAAAGAGCAGAACTACATCTGGGTGCTGCGCAATTATTTGAGGTAACGCTGCCAGTAATTTGTCTTGCCCTTTACGGTGTACCAACCTGCCGACGGAAACGAGGACGCTCTTTCCCTCGAGGGCCAACTCCTTAATCAATTTCTCTGACTTAACACCGGGAGAGAAATGGTCAACTGAGATGCCAGGGGCTATCTGCACCATAGAGCAACTGCGGGCGACGATCAGGGCCATTGCACTGCGAGTGAACTCCCCTAAATAGGTGAGCACATCAATAGATTTCGTTGAATGAGCGAAGATCTGTCGAAAGGGTGGCAGTTTCGCCCACCAAACTTCATGGCCATGCGTGAGTGCAACGATATGGCGAGCGCCTGCTCTCTTAAGCAACCCTGACATCCACGCTAGTGGCATCGCTGCACCAAACCAGATTACTTCGCTCTGGTATCTCTGCATCACGGCGCGAACTCGGCGATTCACTGCAGGAGTCGGAAGAAGTATCGAACTCTTATCTCGAATGACAATCACGCCAGTCTTGGCGCTGAGGGCAGCATCAAAATCCGCGCTCTCTTTTTGGGCGGCGGTGTAGATGACGATCTGAGAGCCATCGAGTTGATCGAGGAGGCCCAAGATAAAGGTCTCTATGCCACCAGCTCTTGGGCCGAGATCATTTGTTACCAGAAGAATTTTCCGAGGAGGCACTACACAAGGCTAGTCAGGGCAGGGACCCCGTCCCAAATTTCCCGCGCCGACTTAAGCGTGAAAGCGGAGCGGAGGAACCAGCCCCTTATCGGAGAGAGCAGAGATGGCGGTGACCTCGGCGTGAGTGATCTCGGCAGTGGGGCGCTCGGAGATAGTCAGGAGAACAGAGACGACGCAATCCGAGCAGGCAAGATCGCGCATGGTGCAGGTATCGCAGTCGATGATCATGTTGCTTAGGTTAAAGAAGCCCACTGACACTTAAGGTAACTCCATGAGCTATCGCGTAGCAGCCAACCTCGTCCTCGGGTCAGATGGGTCGAGCACTCTTAAGGGAAGCTCCGCGGGCCTCTCCTTTGCCGCTGATCGGGAGCGCTTTCACCAGCTGCGCAAAGAATTTGGCGCGATCTTGATCGGTGGCAATACCGCTCGCAATGAGCCCTACCAAAAGACACCGGTGCCATTGATCGTGCTCTCTCGACAGGGGCTCCCTGATCGCCTTTCAAGCAACCCCCTGGCCACTTCTTGGGACCTTCCTCTGAGGGACGCAGTTGCCAAGGCGACCTTGCAGCACGGGGATCTTCTCATCGAGGCGGGTCCTGCCCTCGTCAGAGCCGCTCTCGCCGATGGATTACTCACCGATTTCTACCTAACCATCTCCGAGCAGATCGGGGGCGAGAACCCAGTGGACCCGGCACATCTAACGGCCGGGTGGAGCGAAATCTCGCGCGAAACTGTCTCTGGGGGCCTTTTCCTGCACTACCGACTCGCGCCTTCCCACGATTAACTCCGCTTCAAATTACCCTTAGTTCATGGCCAGCGCGATTAGTTTCGAAGAGATTCTGGCCGATATCCGAGCAATTTCTGCCCGCGTGGAGTTGATCCTCGAGGAGATCCCTGCACCGCAAAAACTAGCCCCTTTCGCCTTTGCCATGACAGCGGACACTGAAGACGAGATCGCGACGGCAAGGCTGGTACTACTCCATGACCCGGCCGGCCAAGAAGGGTGGGGCGGAAATTTTCGTTGCGTCACCTTTGTGCGAGCCGATGTTGACCATGAGATGGCATCTGATCCGATGGTTGCCAATGTCGGGTGGAGTTGGCTGATCGAATCTCTCGAAAAATTTGGCTGTCAATACGTGCAACCAAGTGGGACAGTCACCCGCGTTGCAAGTGCATCTTTTGGAACGCTCGGCGAGAGGGCTGATGACTCTGAGTTAGAGGTGCGCGCCTCTTGGACGCCGACCGATCCGACCGCAATCGCTGACCACGTGAGAGCTTGGCTAGATCTCCTAGAACGTTGCGCGGGACTGGAACCAATTCCAGAAGGCGTCACTCCCCTCACGCGCAGCCAACTCTCAAAGTAATTCACTCTTATGCCAGAACCCTTATTAACTCCTCGCTCGGGTCTGCCGGAATTAGTTGTCGATCGCGATGGCTTTCTCGCTGCACTCGAAGCGCTAAAAAGTGGACATGGACCAATAGCAGTTGATGCTGAAAGAGCCTCCGGATATCGCTATAGCCAGCGCGCCTATCTCATCCAAATCTTTCGTCGCGAAGGCGGGCTGCACCTCATCGATCCAATAGCCGTGCACGACGCAGTTCTTTGGAGCGAGATGGATCGCACCTTTAAAGATTGCGAATGGATTATTCATGCCAGCACACAAGATCTTCCCTGCCTGCGCGAACT